>CAZLPR010000323.1:0-2898 GCA_964561415.1 uncultured Dechloromonas sp.
CGGATATGGCGCAGGCCGGCGGTACGCAGCCGGAAAATCTGGCAGCGGCGCTGGCCTCGGTCACTGCCTGGGTTGAGGCTAAGCTTTGAGTCGTTATTTCGTGCTCTGATTTAAACGATTGAAAAAGGGTGCTCTTGGGCACCCTTTTTTTTGCAATTTTTCTCAATTACCGGCCCACCCCACTAACGTAAGCGTTTGCCTGGATGCACCGGTTCATCCGTTTCCCGGATGACTTCACCTTCAATAATGCGGCCTTCCTGGGCTGCCTGTGAGGGTTGCTCGTGCATTTGACGGGCCATTTCTTTACGGATGGCGCGTGTTTTCCACCACAGCCAGCCCCACAGCATGACACCGCCGACGGCAACGACGGCCAGCGCGATGAGTGAAAACATGAAGGCAAGGATGAGCAAGGCGGCGCCCAGGAGTAGCGTCAGCAATTTGCCGAACAAGCTTTGCGGCTGGGTATTGAAACGGGCGTAGCGTTGGGAGAATTTCATCTGCTCTTCAGTTGTCATTGAATTGTTGTCCGTCTATCCACAAGAAGTAACTGCATTGATTTTGGCAGCAAAGCGGCGCTGCGCTCTATGGGGCGAATGTCCCTGTTTTGTAACCGCCTGTTGCGGTTAGTTCGGCTTTTCCTGGCCGATATTATTGGCCCACTGCAAGGCCCGGGTCTGGGCGAGGTTGAGGTTTTTCGGCGTCAAGCCGGGCAGGCTGGCGAGATTTTCGGCCAGTTGTTCGAGATCGCCATTTTCGCTGCTCTCGGCCAGGCGGAGCATGGCGCCGAGTTGGCCGGTGCCGTCGCAGAGGGCTTCGCGCACATCGTTGGCCAGACTGAGCGGGGTCACGATGTCGCTGATCGATTGCCCGACGAGCGCTGGCATCAGCGACATGATGCCGGCCATGAAGGCTTGATCGGCCAGTGCGCGGTCATTGGGATGCAAGGCTTCGGCGAGCAGTTCGAGTAGCCGGCCGCGTGTCGCTGCCAGCAGCAATAGCGGGTTGCTCGTGCTATTGCGGTCACCGGCGGCAAAAGCCAGTAACTGCAGCCAGCGTTGCAACTGGCGTCGGCCAAGTACAGTGATGGCGTGGCGCAGCGAAGTGATTTTTTGACTCGTTCCAGCCCCGACCGAATTGGTCATGCGCAGCAGGTTGACCGTCAGGCCCGGCTCAGGTTTGAGCACGGTTTCGAGTTCGCTGGTATCGGCATCGCCAAGCAGCAGGCCCATCAGTTTCATCAGCGAAAGCTGTGAGTGATCGAGTTTTTTGCCGGCAATGATCGTTGGTTTGGCGAAGTAATAGCCTTGAAATAGAGAAAAACCAAGTTTCAGGCATTGCTCCATTTGCTCCCGGGAGTCAACTTTTTCGGCCAGTAGTTGTTTGCCCAGCGGCTTTAGTTTGATCACCAGTTGCATCAATTGCGCGTAGGAAAGTGGTTGGATGTCGACTTTGACGATTTCGACCACGGCCAGCAACTCGGCAAATTCCGGTTCTAGTTGAATGACGTCATCCAGCGCCAGGGTGAAACCGGCTGCTTTCAGGGCTTTGCAACGTTCGATCACGGCGGTGGTCGGGGGGACGGTTTCAAGGATTTCCAGCACCACCGATTGTCGCGGCAGCAGTTCCAGCATGTCGCTGAAAAGAAATTCCTCATCGATATTAATAAAGCCGCGATAACTGCCGAGCGCCGCTTCGACGCCGAGTTCGGCAAAGGCATTGACGATGACGGTGGCCGTCGCCTCGACGCCATCAGTGACATCAGCCAAATTACGGCTGCCGTTGCGGAATAGAAGTTCGTAAGCGAAAAGTTGCTGGTCACGGTCCAGAATGGCCTGGCGGCCGAGAAATAACTGATCGCTGCTTGCTTGTTCGCTCACGAAATTTCCTTAGAAGGGCAGTTGAAGGCCGGGCCAGACGGCGCCCAGCGCTTGCCGGAAGTCGGCCTGAATGCGCTCAAGCGCGGCGCTGTCGTCGGCTTCGAAGCGGAGCACAACAACGGGCGTGGTGTTGGAGGGGCGGGCCAGGCCAAAGCCGTCCTTGTATTCGACGCGTACGCCGTCGATGGTAATGATCTCCTCGGCGCCATTGAATTGGCCTGCCGCCTTCAGCTTGTCGATCAGCGTGAACGGTTCGCCTTCGGCCATCTTGATGTTGAGTTCCGGGGTCGACGGTGAATTGGGCAGGTTTTTCAGCAGCGGATTGGCGTCGACCGCACGCGACAGGATTTCGAGCAGGCGCGCTCCTGTGTACAGGCCATCGTCGAAGCCGTACCAGCGCTCCTTGAAGAAAGTATGGCCGGACATCTCGCCGGCCAGCGGCGCACCGGTTTCTTTCAGCTTGGCTTTGACCAACGCGTGGCCGGTGTTCCACATCAGCGGCACGCCGCCGTGTTGTTTGATCCAGGGCGCCAGCAGGCGGGTGCATTTGACGTCGTAAATGACCGTGCCGCCAGGAACGCGGGAAAGCACATCGGCGGCAAACAACATGAGCTGGCGATCGGGGTAAATGATTTCACCATCCTTGGTCACGACGCCGAGACGGTCGCCGTCGCCGTCGAAGGCGATGCCGATTTCAGCGTCGGTTTCCTGGAGCGCCTTGATCACGTCGGCCAGATTTTCCGGTTTCGAAGGATCGGGGTGATGGTTGGGGAAATTGCCGTCGACTGCGCAGAATAACGGCACGATGTCGCAACCGAGACGTTTGAAGAGTTCCGGGGCGATGGCGCCGGCGACGCCGTTGCCGCAATCCATGACAATCTTCATCGGCCGGCTGAGCTTGACGTCACCGATGATTTTTTCGACATAGGCGGTCGTGACATCGGCCGTGCGCCGTTCGCCTTTGCCGTGTTTCAGGTTGCCGCTTTCGATACGTGTTTTCAGATCCTGAATGGCTTGCAGC
>CAZLPR010000324.1:0-2889 GCA_964561415.1 uncultured Dechloromonas sp.
TCGAATCGCGCCGGCCTAATCTTTTTCCAGCTTCAGTGAGGCCGAGTTGATGCAGTAACGTAAGCCGGTGGGCGCCGGGCCATCGGGAAAAACGTGGCCGAGGTGGGCGCCGCAGTTGTGGCAGGTGACTTCGGTGCGGCTCATGCCAAAGCTGCGGTCGACGTGCTCATCGATCAAATTTTCATCCTGCGGCGTAGAAAAACTTGGCCAGCCACAGCCCGCATCGAACTTCGCTTCGGCGCTGAAAAGCGGGGCGGCGCAGCAGATGCAGCGGTAAGTCCCGGCTTCGTCACAATCCCAATAAGCCCCGGTGAAAGCCGCTTCGGTGCCTTTTTGCCGGGTGATGCGGAACTCGCTGGGCGACAACTGGGCTTGCCATTCGGCATCGGTTTTTTCAATGTTTGGCATGTTGATCGGCTCTCATGGTTGGCGGTGTCGAGTCGGACACCTATACTTGGCGATAATTCAAGCTGTGTAAAAAAGGACAATGCAACATGAACCCAACTCCCCTCAGTGATAGCGACCTCGACCGCCTGGAACAACTTCTCGAAGCCGAGGTTTTTCAGGGCGATGCGATGCGCCTCGACGAAATTCAAGCCATGCTGTGCGCCGTTGTCAGTGGCCCGCAGCCGGTCTCGCCAGCCGTCTGGCTGCCGGAAGCGCTGGGCAAGGGGCTGGAAAATATCAGCAATCCGGAAGTGTCGGAAACGGTCGAACTGCTGATGCGCCTGAACAACGATCTGGCCGGCGCCTTGCTCGAAGACGAAACCATTTCACCGATTCTTTACCCGCTCGATGAAAGCTGCGAAGAATACGACTACGCCGCCTGGGCCGATACCTACGTTTTTGGCGCCGGTCTGGCGGAAGACTGGTTCGAACAGGCCGGCAAGCACGCCGATGATCTGTCTGAACTGCTTGAGCCGATGTTCCTGCTCAACGGCATGCTCAAGGAAGATGTCGAAAAAAGCGGCGAACGCTGGTTTTTGCCGGCCGAAGAAGCCCGCCTGGTGGCAGAAAGCCGCGAAAATCTGCCGCTCATCGTTCAGGCGCTCTACAACTTCTGGCGCAATAAACGGGCCGGCAGCACCGTGCAGCGCACTGAGCCAAAATCCGGCCGCAACGACCCTTGTCCGTGTGGCAGCGGTCGAAAATTCAAGCAATGCTGCGGTCGACCGGAAAAACTCAACTAATTTTCGCCTCCCACCCCGGTCCTTCGGGGCTGGGGTGGTGTTTCGCTATTCCTGGCGCTTTTTTTTATGCGGTATCGCGCTCATCCAGCAGTTCGGTATCCGCGTGCGAATAGGCCGGGGCGCAGCAGCACAAAATGTGCAGCATTGCAGTGCCGGTGTTTTCAATGCAATGCGGCGTCCCGGGTGCGATGGCGATGCTGTCACCCGGTGCAACAGTAAATTTTTCACCACCCAACGTCATCACTCCGCTACCCTGAGTGATGTGATAAATCTCTTCAGTTATGGCATGTCGGTGGCGCAGCGTTGTAATGCCGGGTGGAATCCTGGCTTCGGCCAGGCTTTGATGGCGCACATCATGCTGGTTCGGATGCAGTAATTCGTAGATTTCCGAGCCATCTTTGGTGATATAGGGCGTGACCGATTGCGCCGTGGTTTTCAGTCTCACTTGCCGCCCCAGGGCTGAATTGGCACGGTCGAAATGGCGTTTGCGGGCGCACCTTCGATGATCTTGCGGCTGATTGCCAGATAAACCAGCACATTGCGTTTTTTGTCGAGGAAGCGATGGATTTTGGTTTCCTTGAAGATCAGCGAGGTGCTTTCGCTAAAGACGATTTCATCGTCCGGCAGCTTCGCCGGCAGGGTGATCGGGCCGATCTGGCGACAGGCCAGGGAGAATTGCGACGGGTCTTCTGCCAGCCCGAAGCTGCCTTTGACGCCACCGGTTTTTGCCTGGCTGATGTGGCAGGTGACGCCGGAAATTTGCGGGTCATCGTAGGCCGTCACGCAGATCCGATGATTCGCGCCAATCAGCTTCCAGGTAGTGGTTACGCACCCAACTTCTTCTGCTTTCACCGGCAAGGAAAACAACAAAATCAAAAAAATACTATAAAAAACCTGCATTATTGGCTCTCACTGTGGCGATGTCATGAGTGATGAATATACCTCTCATTCCAGATGTTTTGTGGCACGGGATCGCAGCAACCGAGCCATTGCAGACCTTGGAGCATGTTGACCGAATGGCCGGCGCAAGTCAGTGGCCGGCCATCCAGGGTAGGGGCATCCTTCTCACCCAGCTTGGGTTTTGGCGCTAAATGGCGTTCAGCAATGGGTAGTCGATATAGCCTTGGGCTCCGCCGCCAAAATAGGTATTTCGGTCTGCCTCGTTCATTGGTGCATTGTGCTGGAGCCGTTCGATGAAATCCGGGTTGGCCAGCACCATCTGTCCGTAGGACTCCAGGTCCGCCAGCGCCGAAATCACATCGGCACCTATTTGCTCACGCGGACGACTCGGCCTGTTCAGGATTAAGGCCTGTTTCCAAAGCTGGCGAATATCGCCAAGCAGGGTGTCGTTGCCAAGATGCATGATGTGGAGGTAGGCCAACCCAAGCTTGTTCAGCTCAGTTACCAGATAGCGGTACAGGTCTGGGCCTTCCGGACCTTCGTCGATGCCCCACATTGAGGTTCCCGGCGACAGGCGGATAGCGGTCCGGTCAGGGCCGATTTCTTCAGCAATGGCGGCGGCGACTTCGATGGCAAAGCGCGCACGGTTCTCGATTAATCGGCATACAAACGCACCGATATCACCTTTCCGGCAAGTCATTGTGAATGTTGGTTTCTTCCCTTTGCTGTATTTCACCGATTGGGTGATAGCGCTACGCACCCGCTGGCACGTCTGGTCGGGCGTCCTGCTTTGTCGCGC
>CAZLPR010000325.1:0-2882 GCA_964561415.1 uncultured Dechloromonas sp.
ATGCGCTCCCTTGCCGGGTGCGCTTTCTACCCAGAGGTTACCACCAAAGAATTCATGCCGCCGTGATCAACGCGTTGGCCCGGCTGGTCGATCCAGAAGGCTTGCCTTACGGTACGGAAATGACCCGGTTCTTGCCGCTCTGCTTGGCTTTGTACATCGCCTCGTCAGCCCGTTTGATCACCGTCGCCTGGGTGTCGTCGGGCAGTAATTGCGTAATGCCGGCGCTGAAAGTGATGAGTATTTTCTCGTTGCAGGTGAGGAAGAATTTTCGCGTCAGTTCCCGTTGTAGTCGGGTTAGCGCGATGACGGCTTCTTCGAGCGGCGTTTCGGGGAGCAGAATGACGAATTCTTCGCCGCCAAAACGGGCAACCGTGTCTTGCGGGCGCAATGTTTCGCGGCAGACATCGGCGAGGTGGATCAGCGCCTGGTCACCGACGTCGTGGCCGAGAGAGTCGTTGAGCTTCTTGAAATTGTCGAGGTCGAGCAGGCCGACACAGAGCAGCGTGTCATGCCGTTTGCCGCGCGCGACTTCCTTGGCAAACATGTCTTCGAGGCCGCGGCGGTTGAGAACGCCAGTGAGATGGTCGTGGCGAACGAGATCGCTGGTCGCTTCCAGCTCTTTTTCCAGATCGCGGATGCGGGCTTCGGATTCCTGTACCTTTTCCTGGGTTGACCGCAGCTCATCACGCGAGCGCTGAGTATTGATCTGGATGGTGCGGGTTTCGCGCATGACTTCGTTGAGGACGCCGCCGAGCTCGGAGATGTCGCTGGCCGCCGTTATTTTTCCCGCACAAACTTCAATTTTGTCGTGGTAATCCGAAGTCGCGTCGGCAAAATCGGCCAGTTGGTCGACAAAGCCGGCCAGCATGTGTTTGATCGCCTCCCGCGCTTCAAAAAGCCCCGCCTTGAGCTGGCTCTGTTTGTACAGGACTTCCTTGAGCCGGCGCTCGGCATCGTCGATTGCGCGTTGCGACAGCGGTTTTTCGATGATGTCGCGGACCACTTCAATCTGGCCGTGCAACCAGCGGTCATCGAGCACCAGTTCGGTAATGTTTTCGACCAGCAGGCGCAGCAAATTAAGCAGGCTGCGGCGCAACTCGGCCTGGTCTTCAGCGAGCAGCTCAAGCTTGAAGGCGAAGCGTTTCAGGCGCGCCAGGAATAGCTGCATCTGCTCGGCGCTGCTGGCGGTGCGAATATCGTTGGCGAGCGCCTTGGCATCGCTGGAAAGTTGCGGGCTTTCAATCAACTGGGTGGCAATTGCCGACTCCAGCGTAAAAGCAAAGAGGGTGCGCAACTCGGGCAATAAATCGGTATTGACTGCGGTCAACGCTGTTTTGGCGGCAATTTCCGCCGGCATCGCCTCAATAGCTGCTGCAGCGCTGGATTCTTTCCCCTGGCCCCAGGAACGTAGCAAATTTTGCAGACGATTGAACAGCGTTTCGGGATTGGCGCCGCTGCTGGTCAGCACATGTTCGAGCGATTCCCGTTTGCGTGCTGTGGTCAGACCAATATGCTTTGTCTCCCATTGCCGGAGCAAGTCGCCCACCAGGTCAGCCCAGGCCAGCTTCTGGCTTTCCGCCAGGGTGCCGATGAATTCGATCAAGTGGTTTTTGTAATCCTCCCAATTGGATGTCTTGACCGCTTCGTCGAGGTGTCGGGCCAGGCGCATCTGGTCCGGCGTTGTTTTCGGCAGCGCCGCCGCCAGCGAACGCAACTGCTTTTCGGGGAAAGGATCGGCTGTAGCCTTGGTGCCGGTGATCTCCTGATACAAGGTCTGGTAATTGTCCGGTGTTGGCGGAATGCGGCGAACAGCGAGCAAACGCAAGGTTTCGCGGGCAATTTCAAACGGATTGGTAAGTTTGGTCATTTTGTAATCTGGATATTCAAGCTATAATCTCGCCCCGACGCAACATGCCCCCGTAGCATGAAGGTCGTGCAGTTGATTTGTAATCATCAGGTAGCGGTTCGATTCCGTTCGGGGGCACCAGTTAAATCAAACAGTTAGGCCATTCTTCGGAGTGGCCTTTTTGTTTTCTGGGATTTTCGTGAGAGATTTGTCGGCGTTTTCATTAATCCATCTCGGCTGTTTTTCAGGTGTTTTCCAATGATAACCGGGACGAGCCAAACGAAAGCCGCAAGTTTTACTTCGGAGATTTCGGCCTGCTCAGGTGACGGTGAGCGGAGATGATTTGCCATGGTGATGGTTGCCGATATCAAGTTTCCCCTAAGTGAGGATTGCTCTGTTTTGGCGGTTGGCGCCGGCATTGCGTCATTGCTTGGTTATTGTTCGGAAAGTTTTCTTTCCGGGGCGGTGATGTTCGGCGGTGTGCTGCATCCAGATGATCGGGATATCGCCGAGTGGCTCTTTTCGCCTGATTCTACGATTTCGTGGCCGCGCTCGAGTGGCTGAAGCAAGGCGCCGAGGCGCAAGGGATTCAGTTTTGAGCCGCAAAGCCGGGTTGACCGCAGCATGCTCACACCCGGGTCGATCCCGTCTTGGTGATAAATGCCTGGCGGTAAAACGCTGGCTCAGGCGACGGTTTTAAATCATTAAGGTAGCCCCCGGCTTTGCCGGGGGATTTAAACTGAATTTTCTCTGGCTGAGCGTGCGGGGTGCCGCTGTGTGCCGGCGATTGGCCGATGCATGGCTAATCGCCAAAACTGATCAAGTCCAGATCGGCTGCCTGTTGGCGTAAGGGGATGAGTGCCTGGTAAGCCGGCGAGTCATACCAGTGATTGACGGCTGCCTGGTCGGGGAAGCGAATAACGACGACAGCGCTGTGCCGATGTTCGCCGCTCAAGACCCCGGCGCCGGTACCGCGAAAAACCAGTTCGGCGCCCCAGGGGGCGAGTGTGGCAGGAACCTGGGCGCGGTATTGCGC
>CAZLPR010000326.1:0-2881 GCA_964561415.1 uncultured Dechloromonas sp.
CCTGACATTGGCCTGGCGCGCCCATCAGTAATCTGCCAGCCGGTCGTCACACAGCGTCACAAAAGATCAAGCCTCGTTACGGCGTAACGACGCTTGCACCACAGACGTTCGGCGTTCTCCTCCCTAAAATGCAAGGCATGGAAGTTGAACAACCCACAACAGAGAACAATCAAGAAATGATCGAAATAAACATCAAGGAATTTTTGGAAACAGCCCACTACTACCTGTTTGGCCAGGCGCCCAACCGCCAGCCAGCACTGGTTCTTGCGCCGATTCGCCGGGTGCGTTAATGGCCTTCGCCGACAACCTGCCGCTCAGTGAAAGCTTCGGTGTTTTTGTCGGTGTCGCCGGTTTTGACTGGCTGACCGATGGTCAGGCCGAGCCGCTCAAAGCTGCCGTGGTGGCCATTGCTGCCGGAGCTGTCATTGTCGCAACACGACATTGGCTGAAGAAACGCCGCAAAGATTGAACGACCGATTTACCCTCCTCTCGAAATCCCCCCCTTTTCGAGAAATCCCTGTTACCCCGCCCTCGTGGCGGGGTTTTTTTTGCCTGCTGATTGACTTGACTGCCGACAAAAAAGACAGCGCAGCGGCTGGCACAGGCTCAGGGATGCACGATTGCCGTCGATGACAAACACCTGAAAATTGGTAACTTTGGTGAAAATGCA
This sequence comes from uncultured Dechloromonas sp., assembly GCA_964561415.1. Classification (GTDB taxonomy): domain Bacteria; phylum Pseudomonadota; class Gammaproteobacteria; order Burkholderiales; family Rhodocyclaceae; genus Azonexus. The sequence goes on from CAZLPR010000326.1 coordinate 671, forward strand.
GCGCTGATTTTTCAGTTTCTCAACTTGGCGCCAAAGCACCAAGCCAGAACCGATGAAAAACCCCGGACTACGCCGCGCTTGCTTCCCGGATGAAGTGCACGTCGCGCTGCGGGAAGGGAATCTCGACACCGTTTTCGCGAAAGGCCCGCCAGATCGCGATATTGATATCGGAGATGATATTGCCGCGCCCGGCTTCCGGGTCGGCGATCCAAAAACCCAGTTCGAGATTGATGCAACTGTCGGCAAACAACGTCAGTATCACTGTTGGCGCCGGGTCGCTGAGCACGCGTGACTGAGCGGTAGCCGCTTCCGTCATCAGGCGCATCGCCAGATCAAGATCACCGCTGTAGGCCACGCCAACGGTGGTCGCCAGACGCAGGCGACTATCCGAGTAAGTCTGGTTCTGCACGACCCCGGAAATCAGCGCCTCGTTCGGCACGATGAATTCAGTGCCGCCGGGATGGCGCAGCACGGTGTAGCGCGTCGTGATCTGCGTCACCATGCCGCTATCCGCACCGACCTGAATGACGTTGCCGAGACGAATCGAACGATCGAGCAAAATGATGAAACCGGAAACATAGTTGCTGGCAATTTTCTGCAAACCAAAGCCCAGGCCAACGCCGAGCGCGCCGGTAAAGACGGAAAGCGCCGTCATGTCGATGCCGACCAGGGACAGACTGGTGACGATGGCGATCACCGTCAGCAACGCCTTGGCAACCCGGATGCCAACCATGCGCAGGCTGGAGTCGAGCGTCTCGATGCGCATCAGACGGGCTTCGATGACGCCGGCGATCCACAACGCAAAAACCACGGTCAGGAAAACGGTGACCAGGCCACGCAGGATCATCCACAAATTAACTTCCTGTTGACCGATCTCGAATTTCACCTGGGCGAGCGCGTCAATCACATAGGGCGCCAGACCGGTAATGTAGAGCGCCAGCCAGCCCCAGACCAGGGCGGCAATAATGCGCTCCCAGGCGGTCAGCCAGGTGGCTGCCGGAAATGCCTGGCGCAGCACGAAAATAACGGTACGCACCAAGGCCATCGAAGCGAGCAACGGCAGCGCCAAGCGGAACAGATTCGCCGGCAGGAAGTTTTGCAGGACGAGCAGCGCGACGCCGACCAGCAGCAGGCCGGCGAGCGGAAACGCCAGGCGAAAACTGGCGTCGCTGAGCCGCCCGACGCCGGCATGCCGGGCTCGCCACCAGCGGGCAAAGAGCAAGGCCAAGAGCAAACAAACGAGCAACGCCCCGAGCTGCCAAACGAAATTGGGTTCGCTAAAGTCAGCCCACAGATCGTTGATCAACGTCAGTGCAGGGCGCTTCTGACTCACGCTTTTTTATCCAGTACCGCGGCAAAAAAACCGTCCGTATTATTGATATGCGGCAACAGACGCAGGGTATCTCCGGCGATTTCAATGCCATGCCTGGCCAGGACTTCCGAAGCCGGCGTCAGCGTGAAATCCGGGTGCGTAGCGAGAAAAGCCTCGATGATCGCATCGTTTTCGGCGGTCAACAGGCTACAGGTGGCATACACCACGCGCCCGCCGGGGCGAACCATTTTGGCTGCGGAATCGAGAATTGCCGCCTGCTTGACGGTCAGTTCAGCGACCGAAGCTTCATTCTGCCGCCATTTCAAATCCGGATTGCGGCGCAGGGTGCCGAGGCCGGAACACGGCGCATCCACCAGGACGCGGTCGACTTTGCCGGACAGACGTTTGATCTTGGTGTCGCGCTCGTGCTCGATGCGCGCCGGATGCACGTTGGACAGACCGGAACGGGCCAGGCGCTTGTCGGAAACATCGTAGGCGTAGAGGCGGCCGGTATTCTTCATCAAGGCGCCGAGGAGCAGCGTTTTGCCGCCGGCACCGGCACAGAAGTCGACCACCATTTCGCCGCGTTTCGGCTCAAGCAGATAGCCCAACAACTGGCTGCCTTCGTCCTGCACCTCGAAAGCGCCGGACAGGAAAAGCGGATGTTTGGCCAGCGCCGGTTTGCCGCGCAGACGAATAGCGACGGGCGAAAGCGGGCCGGCGGTCGCTGCAATATCTTCTGCCGCAAATTGAGCCAACACGGCTTCACGATTGGTTTTCACGGTATTGACGCGCAAATCGAGCGGGGCGGGCTGATTCAGCCCTTGCGCCAGCTTGATCACTTCCTCGGCGCCGAATTGCGCTTCCAGCGCGTTGTACAGCCAATCCGGCAAATCGCA
>CAZLPR010000327.1:0-2879 GCA_964561415.1 uncultured Dechloromonas sp.
GACGCCGACCGCCACCGAAATGTCGTGCACTTCGTTGTTCTTGAACAGCTGGTCGCGGTCGACTTCCCAGGTATTCAGCACCTTGCCGCGCAGCGGCAGCACGGCCTGGGTTTCCTTGTCGCGGCCCTGCTTGGCGGAACCGCCGGCGGAGTCGCCCTCGACCAGAAAAATCTCGTTGCGGCTGAGGTCTTCGGATTCGCAGTCGGTCAGTTTGCCGGGCAGGGTGGCGATGCCGGAGGATTTTTTCTTCTCGATCTTCTGGGTGGATTTCATCCGGTTCTGCGCCGCCTTGACGGCCAGTTCGGCGATCTTCTTGCCATACTCGGCGTGGCTGTTCAGCCACAGCTCGAACGGATCGCGGACCATTTGCGAAACCAGCTTGTAAGTGTCGCGGCTGGTCAGCTTTTCCTTGGTCTGGCCCTGGAACTGCGGGTCGAGCACCTTGGCCGAGAGCAGGTAGGTCATCCGGCCGCAGACATCTTCCTGCGCTAGTTTGACTTTTGCCGGCAGGATGGCGTGGTGGTCGGCGAAGGATTTGATCGCCTCGAAAACGCCGGCTTTCAGCCCGGCCTCGTGCGTGCCGCCGTCCAGCGTCGGGATCAGATTGACATAGGATTCCGGCTTGCCGCCGCCTTCCTCGAACCAGGCCAGCGCCCAGGTGGCGCCTTCGCCGACGGCAAAACCGTTGGCCGTTTCGACAAATTTTTCGCTGACGAAAATCGGCACAATCGGCTCGCCGACCATCATTTCAGTCAGGTAATCGGCCATGCCGTTCTGGTAGCACCAGGTCTTTTTGTTGCTGACGCCAGATTCGCTCTCAATTTCGAGGTCGACCGTAACATTCGGCATCAGCACGGCTTTTGAGCGCAGCAGGTGCTCCAGTTGCGCCAGATTGACCTTCGGCGAATCGAAATACTTCGGGTTGGGCTGGATGCGCACCGTGGTGCCGGTGTTGCGCTGGCCGCAATCGCCGATGCGGGTCAGCGGCTCGGTGACGAAGCCATCACCAAAGGCGATCCGGTGAATGCCGCCGCCGCGCTTGATTTCCACCTCCAGCCGGGTCGATAGCGCGTTGGTGACGGAGACGCCGACGCCATGCAAACCACCGGAAAAACGGTAAGCGTTGCCACTCTCCTTCTTGTTGAATTTGCCGCCGGCATGCAGCTTGCAGAAAACCAGTTCCACCGCCGGCCGACCTTCTTCCGGATGCATTTCGACCGGAATGCCGCGGCCGTTGTCGCTCACTTCAATCACCCCGTCGGCTCGCAGCAACACGCCGATGCGCTTGGTGTAACCGGCCAGCGCCTCATCGGCGGCATTGTCGATAACCTCCTGGACGATATGGGTCGGGCAGGTCGTCCGGGTGTACATGCCCGGGCGTTCCTTGACGGGTTCAAGGTCTTTCAAGACGCGGATGGAGGAGGCGGAGTAGTCGGACATGGCTTTTCAAAAATCGGTGAAATTTTGCGGTCGACCGTAAAAACAGGCCGAAATCGCGGTGGATTCTAACCTGTCGCCGGGCGGCTTGATCGAAACGAGCCTGGGCAAGCGGCCAACCGGCGGTTGGGTGACTACGCCGTATTTGTGTTCGTCTTGTAAAGTGCGACCGGCTCCTGAACGGTCAATACTTCAAGTTCCGGCGCATCTGGCGCAAGCAACTCAACAACCCCGTTTCGACTGACGACGATAAAAGTACCCGTCTGTCGCGCAATTTCCCTTGCCCGCCCAGCGGCGCGTTGCATGGCGGCCATTGAATTTTGCAAATCAAGGTCTTGTGTCGGGTCAATTGGGGTTTTTTTCACCGGGTATTACTCCTATCCAATAGCACCGGTTGAGTGCCGGCATTTTCGTACGGCGCAAAAGGAGCCAGGCCGGCTGCAATCAAGTCGGCATTGACAACGATCGGACAGCCCGCCTCGTTGGGCAAAAACTCACGGGCAAAGGTGGTTTTACCCGCGCCATTGGGGCCGGCGATAATCAGGATGCGCGGCGGTGACTGCATGCTGTATCCCTCACAAATAACGCTGCATGATCGCCTGCTTGCGGGTAGCGGCGCCGATGGCCTTTTTTAGATTGAGCCATGCCTGTTGAAGCCTAGGGTGGTCAGAAAGTCTGACAGATTTTCTTTTGTAATCATGGGTGGCCTATCAACAGTTTTAGTACTCACCACCCGACGGTTTTAATGCGAACAACACAAATCCATCGTGGCCAGAGAAGAGAATATTGCGGTCGACCGTAAAAACAGGCCGAAATCGCGGTGGATTTTAACCTGTGCGAATCACCTCGGCCGTGCGCTTATTTCTAGTACTGCGTTCCATCAATGAGCTGACAAATGAAATTGATGCATTCTCATGTCAGGCAAGGCGCAAACCGCAAACATAGCTATTGCCATGGCGAGGATTTGCAACGCCGCATGGCGCGAGAAGGCACGATTTTATGTAAGCGGTTTGGCGGAACGCAGTACTAAAATGCGTGGCTATTCAAATGAGATGGAACAACGATGGCTGGAGCCAGCTTGCTTGCGTTGATTGACGATATTGCGTCAATCCTCGATGACGTCGCCTTGATGACCAAAGTGGCGGCGAAAAAAACGGCCGGTGTGCTGGGCGACGATCTGGCCCTGAATGCCGAGCAGGTCTCCGGCGTGCGGGCCGAGCGCGAACTGCCGGTGGTTTGGGCGGTGGCCGTCGGCTCGCTGAAAAACAAGCTGATTCTGGTGCCGGCGGCGCTGGCGATCAGCGCTTTCATCCCCTGGGCGGTGACGCCGCTGCTGATGATCGGCGGTTTTTACCTTTGCCTGGAAGGCGTTGAAAAGCTGGCGCATAAATGGCTGCATGCGCCGCAAGAAGCGGCAGCCGAGCACGCTGATGAATTGGCGG
>CAZLPR010000328.1:0-2874 GCA_964561415.1 uncultured Dechloromonas sp.
CAGCTTGTCGCGAAATTGGACGAGGCGGCAGCCGCCGACGAGAGCTGCTTCAATATCGGCGAGCAATTGCCAGCCATCCGCCCGCTCCGGCGTGATGGCATAGAGGCCGCGCAACTTATGGTTCATTGCCATCGCCCTTGGGTGCACTGGCTTCCGCTTCCGTATCGTCATCGTCGCTGCGGGCCCAGAAAAAACGATCCGGAATCAATTGGCCCATGCCGGCATGAAAGCCGTTTTTCAGCGTTTGCCATGTGTAATCCTGAGCATCGCGCACGGCATCTTCAAGGTTGGCGCCGCCGGCGATGCAGCCGGCAATCGCCGAAGCCAGCGTGCAGCCCGAACCGTGATAGCTGCCCGGCAGACGCTCCCATTCGTCGCGCCGGATCACGCCCTCCGGGCCGTACAGCGTATTGACCACTTGCAGCGTGTTTTCATGGGTGCCGGTAATCAGCACATATTGCACGCCCATCTCGATCAAGCGCTGGGCGCAGACATCGATCGAGGGTTCGCCTTCGCCTTCGTCGTCATCGCTTTCAGCCAGGCGGCGGGCTTCCGGCGCATTCGGCGTGAGCAGCGTTGTTTGCGGCAACAGGATTTCACGAATGGCCGAGATGATTTCATCGCCCGAAAGGGCGTCGCCGCGCCCGGAGGCCAGCACCGGATCGAAAATCAGCGGAATTTCCGGGTAGTCCGAGGTGATCTCGGCGACGGCCAGGACATTCTCGACGCTACCCAGCACGCCAATCTTGAAAGCAGCGACCGGCATGTCTTCGAGGACGGTACGCGCCTGTTGCTCAAGCAGTTCGGCGCTCACCGGATGCACGCTCTGGACGCCCACGGTGTCCTGCACGGTAAGTGCCGTAATGGCTGTCAGCGGATGGCAGCCGAGGCTGGCCAAGGTCAAAATATCGGCCTGAATGCCGGCGCCTGAGGACGGGTCGCTGGCGGCAAAGACCAGCACCTGGGGCGGACTGGGGGGCGGAATAAGGCGGGCGTTCATTATGTTTGCGCGCTGCGCCGTAGCGAAGCCGGATGGGTAAGGTAAGGCGGGATTTTAGCCGAATACATCGCAGGCAGAACTTCGCATTGATCAATGCATTCACCACCTGTTTGCATAGTTTAGCGGTTGCTTTAGGGCGATACTTCCGTAGTATGATTCACTGATAATTAGAGCACCTCAAAAAGGCTAGGGGACGAAATAATTGGCTGATTTAACCAGGCTGCGCGGCGTCAAAGTGATGGTCATTGACGACAGCAATACGATACGGCGAAGCGCCGAGATATTTCTCGTCCAAGCCGGCTGCCAGGTGGTGCTCGCTGAAGATGGTTTCGACGCGCTGGCCAAAATCGCCGACCATCAGCCGCAGGTCATCTTCTGCGACATCATGATGCCCCGTCTGGACGGTTACCAGACCTGCTCCCTGATCAAGAAAAATGCCCGTTTCAAAGCCACGCCGGTGATCATGCTTTCCTCCAAGGATGGCTTGTTTGATCGGGCGCGCGGGCGCATGGTCGGGTCCGATCAGTATTTGACCAAGCCCTTTACCAAAGACAGTCTGTTGCAAACGGTTGCCAGTTTTGCGCTGCCGCCCGAGACAGAATCCAACCCGTAGTTCAGGAGTAAAAATGCCGGTCAAAAATATCCTCGTGGTCGACGATTCCCCGACCGAGCGCTTCTTTACGGTCGACGTGTTGACCAAGGCGGGATATCAGGTAAGCACCGCTGAAAATGGCGAACAGGGCATCGCCAAGGCGAAGGCGAGCAAGCCCGATCTTATTTTGATGGATGTGGTCATGCCCGGCCTCAATGGATATCAGGCGACGCGGACGTTAACGCGCGATGAGGAAACCAAGGGTATTCCGGTCATTGTCTGCACCTCAAAGGGGCAGGAAACCGACCGGATATGGGGCTTGCGGCAGGGTGCGGTGGACTACCTGGTGAAGCCGCTTAATCCCGAAGAATTGCTCCGCCGGGTCGCGGCGCTGCCCTGATCCGATGGCCAAAAAAACCAGCCTCCGGGATTTTCAGAAATACCTGGCAGGGCGCCTGACAACGGCCGCTCAGGGGCGCGATGCCTTGTCCTGGCTGGGTGTTGAAGTGGGCAATGAGTCTTGGCTGCTCGATCTTTCCGATAGTGGCGAAATTGTTCAGGCGCCCCAATTGGCGCCGGTGCCGCTGACCCGTGACTGGTTTGCCGGGATCGCGAATATCCGTGGCAACCTGCATGCCGTAACCGATTTTTCGGTCTTTCGCGGCGGTGCGCCGACGCCGCAGAACGCCAATGCCCGCCTCCTGCTGATCGGCGTCCGGCACGGTGCCAATGCCGCGTTGCTGGTCTCGCGCATGCTGGGCCTGAAGAATCCTGACGATTTCACGCCGGAAGCGCCGGATGTTGCGGTGCCGGGCTGGGCGGCGCAGCGTTTTGCCGATACGCAGGGCAAAGTCTGGCGCAAACTTTCGGTGCGCGAACTGCTGGCCGATGACGATTTTATGAATATCGGGGTTTGATCGAGGGCATCTACGCCCTTGCCCCAAATGGAGGATTTCCATGGCTTTAAGTTTCAACCTTCCCGGCTCCGGCGCTACTGACAAGGCTGACCCGTCGGCCGCAGTGACCGGCTCGCCGAAAAGCAGTGGGGCCAAAGGCAAGGCATTAAACAAAATGTCATTGCCTGGTTTTTTGGCCAATCAGCCGGTCATTCAACAAATGAAAACCGTCGGGGCGGTTTTTGTTGTTCTGCTTTTGCTGATCGGTGCGCTGGTTTATCACGACAATCGGGAGTCGACACACGGCACCGCCTACATTGCTGCCTCCGGCGAAATGCGGATGCTGTCGCAGCGCTTGGCCAAGGCGTCTTCGCAGGCGCTGCAGG
>CAZLPR010000329.1:0-2870 GCA_964561415.1 uncultured Dechloromonas sp.
GCCAGTTGCGCCGCCCGCCAGCGGCGTTCGCCGGCAACGATTTCATAACGCTCGGCGCCTGGCGTGTTATTGATGGCGCGGGCCAGAATCGGCTGCATGACGCCTTGCGACTTGATTGAAGCGGCCAGTTCGGCCAGCGAAGCCTCATCCATTTGCGTCCGCGGCTGGTACTTGCCGGGGCGCAAGCGCTCGATCGGCAGGCTGCGCTGTTCGTCACCATGCGGCTTGTCGTTGCCGGAAAGCAGGGCATCGAGGCCGCGGCCGAGTCCTTTCATCTTGATCATGGGGCGACCTTTTCGAGAATTTCCTTGGCGAGCGCCGTATAGGCTTGAGCGCCTTTCGAGTTTTTATCAAAGGCGATGACCGGCTTGCCGTACGACGGCGCTTCGGCCAGGCGCACATTGCGCGGCACGATGGTTTTGTAGACCTTGTTGCCGAAGTGATTTTCCAGTTCGTTCGAAACCTGCTGGGTCAAAGTGCTTTGGGCGTTGAACATGGTGCGCAGCAGGCCTTCGATTTCCAGTCGTGAATTCAGGTGGGCGCGCACTTTGCGCAGGGTTTCGACCAGATCGGACAGGCCTTCCAGCGCGTAATACTCGCATTGCATCGGAATCAGCACCGAATCGGCCGCTACCAAGCCGTTGACCGTCAGCATGTTGAGCGCCGGCGGGCAGTCGATCAGAATAAAGTCGTAGCTGGCGTGGCCGGCCTGCAGTGCATTTTTCAGGCGGTATTCCCGCTCGCTGAGGTCGATCAGCTCGACTTCGGCACCGGCCAGTTCGCGATTGGCGGGCAGTACGTCGAAGCCGAAATCGGTCTTGATGCAGACTTCGGTTAGCGTTGCCGCACCGATCAGCAATTGATAGACGGTGGGCAGCGCTTCTTTTTTGGTGATTCCCGAGCCAGTCGTGGCGTTACCTTGCGGGTCTAGGTCGATCATCAGGACGCGCAGGCCTTCGGCGGCGAGCGAGGCCGCCAGATTGACCGCCGTTGTCGTTTTGCCGACCCCGCCTTTCTGGTTGGTAATCGCAAGTACTCTCATGAGCCGACTTTCAAAATGATCAAATGTCTTTCGGCCGCCAAACCCGGCACGGTCAGTGGCATGACCGCTTCGACCTGAATGTCGGCGGGCAGGGCGTTGATTTCAGCGTCCGGCCGCACGCCCTTCATGGCCAGCCAGCGACCGCCCGGCGCCAGCAGGTGGCGAGTCAGGCTGACGAACAGCGCCAGTTCGGCAAAGGCACGCGAAGTAATCTGCGCGTACTGGCCGCTCATTGCCTCGACCCGGGCATGATGGACCGCGACATTTTGCAAACCCAACTCGATCACAGCCTGCTGCAGGAAAGTGGCTTTTTTCTGCACGGTATCAACCATCGTAACCACCAACTCGGGCCGGGCTATGGCCAGCGGAATACCCGGCAAGCCGCCGCCGCTGCCGACATCGAGCAAATTGCCGGCGCCGACCTGGGGCAGGATGACCAGAGAATCGAGCAGGTGATGCGAAATCGCTTGCTCAGGATCGCGGAGCGCGGTCAGGTTATAAACCTTGTTCCACTTGAGCAGCAGGTCGCGAAAAGCGAGCAGCTTTTGCTGCGCTGGCGCCGGCAAATTCAAATCAAGGCGCGTCAGGCCGGCAGAAAGTGCGGGAGAACTCATGCGGCTTGTGACAAGTTGTGGCGCTTGAGGTGAATCAGCAGCAGCGAAATTGCCGCCGGCGTGACGCCCTGGACGCGGGAGGCCTGACCGATGGTTTGCGGCCGGTGTTGCGTCAGCTTCTGTTTGACCTCGTTGGAGAGGCCGGCCACCGCGGCGTAATCCAGCGTCTCGGGCAGCACTGCATTTTCGTAGGCGGCCGAGCGCAAAACCTCACCGGCCTGACGGTCGATGTAGCCCTGGTATTTGGCCGAGATTTCCAGTTGCTCAATCACCAAAGGATCGCTCACCGCCTCGCCGGCACCGGGCAAAGAGAGCAGGGCGCTGTAGCTGACTTCCGGCCGGCGCAGCAGTTCGAACAGGCAGTATTCGTGTTCGATGGCCTTGCCGAGCACGCGCACGGCATCCTCAGCCGGCAATAGCTTGGGATTGACCCAGGTTGATTTGAGACGTTCCTGCTCCGCGGCCACCGCGTCACGCTTCTGGCAGAACGCAGCCCAGCGCACGTCGTCAACCAGGCCCAGTTCGCGGCCCTGTTCGGTCAGGCGCAAATCGGCGTTGTCTTCGCGTAGGCTGAGGCGGAACTCGGCACGGCTGGTGAACATCCGGTAAGGATCGGCCACACCGCGCGTAATCAGATCATCGACCAACACGCCGAGATAGGCTTCATTGCGCTTCGGACACCAGCCCGCCTGGCCACGGGCGTAGCGCACCGCATTGACGCCGGCGAGCAACCCCTGTGCAGCGGCTTCTTCATAGCCAGTGGTGCCGTTGATCTGGCCGGCGAAGAAGAGGCCACGGATGGCTTTGCTCTCCAGCGTGTCCTTGAGACCGCGCGGGTCGTAGAAATCGTACTCGATGGCGTAGCCGGGACGCAGGATGTGGCAGTTTTCCAGGCCGCGAATCGAACGGACCAGCGCCAGCTGGATGTCGAAAGGCAGGCTGGTGGACACGCCGTTCGGGTAGATCTCGTGCGTCGTCAGGCCTTCCGGTTCGAGGAATACGTTGTGCTGATTCTTGTCGGCGAAGCGGTGGATCTTGTCCTCGATCGATGGGCAATAGCGCGGCCCGACACCTTCGATGACGCCGGTGTACATCGGCGAACGGTCGAGGCCGCTGCGGATGATGTCGTGGGTGCGTTCGTTGGTTGCAGTGATCCAGCACGGCAACTGTTTCGGGTGCTGTGCAGCATGGCCAAGGAAGGAGAAGACCGGCAG
>CAZLPR010000330.1:0-2856 GCA_964561415.1 uncultured Dechloromonas sp.
GCATCACGTTGGGCGATTTGCTGGCGCAAATCTTTTTCATGGCGATAGAGGCGGCCGAAAACACCATCCCATGGTCCCTCCCCCTCCAAACTGCTATCGACGACCGGCGCCTTCGACCAGCGTTCGAGCCGGGAAAAGTTGCGGAAGTGAAACAGCATCTGCAAGCCGAGGCTGGCGCAAAATAATGACCAACCGACCCATGACGTCACAAAATGACCGACGGGGAAAGCGACAATCGCCGTCAATAAAGCCAGCAAAAGCGCTCGAATCAGTTGTGCCGACACCCGGCTCAGGCTCCCCGGAAGCGGTAGCCCGTACCGCGCACGGTTTCAATCCGCTCGTGGTGCCCACTATCTTCCAGCGCGGCGCGCAGACGGCGGATATGCACATCGACCGTGCGTTCTTCAATGAAAACGTGATCGCCCCAGACTTCATCGAGCAATTGCGCCCGGGAATAAACCCGTTCCGAATGCGTCATGAAGAAAAAAAGCAGGCGGAATTCCGTCGGCCCCAACTCAATCGGCAAGCCGGCTGCCAGCACGCGGTGCGTTGCCGGGTTGAGCGCCAGATCGCCCACTTCAACCGCTTCGCCGGCCAGATGCGGTGCCCGGCGGCGCAGCACGGCACGAACACGGGCGACCAGTTCTTTCGGCGAGAAGGGCTTGGTGACGTAATCGTCAGCCCCGGCCTCCAGCCCCTGGACCTTGTCTTCTTCGTGCACGCGGGCGGTGAGCATGATGATCGGCAGTTCGCGGGTCCGCTCGTCGGCACGAATCTTTTTGGCCAGCGCAACGCCGGATTGACCGGGCAACATCCAGTCGAGCACCAGCAAGTCCGGCAAGGCCGCGCGGATCGCCGATTCAGCCTCTTCGGCGCTACCGGCACGGACGACCAAAAAGCCGGCGTGTTTGAGGTTGATGACGACCAGTTCCTGAATCGCCGGCTCGTCCTCAACGACCAGAATTGTCGGAGTCACTGGGCGGCCACCTTGCCGGTATGACGGACATCGCGGCCTTCGACGACGTAAATGACCTGCTCCGAGACATTTTTCGCATGATCGCCGATACGCTCGATGGCACGAGCGATGGTGATGATGTCAATCGAAGTGGTGATCGTCCGCGGGTCTTCCATCATGTGGGTGATCAACTGGCGAATAATCGATTTGAATTCGGTATCCACTTCGGAGTCAGCGCGAATCACCTGTCTGGCCTGCCCGGTATCGAGGCGGGCAAAAGCGTCCAAAGACTGGCGCACCATGACCAGCGCGGCTTCGGCCAGATGGCGCACGCCAATGCCGAATTGCGACGGGACATGGCCATTTTCATAAATACGGCGCACGCCTTTGGCGATTTTCTTCGCCTCATCGCCGGCCCGCTCGAGGTCGGTGACAATTTTGGTGATGGCCAACACCAGACGCAAATCGGAAGCCGTCGGCTGGCGCTTGGCGATGACATGGGCGCAGTCGTCGTCAATCGCTTTTTCCAGCTCATTGACCTTGTGATCGGCATCGACAATGCTTTTGACGCTGCCGACTTCACCGGTCGCGTAGGCATCGACGGCGGCGGAGATCTGGGTTTCCACCATGCCGCCCATTTGCAGCACATGCGTGCGCAAACGGCTCAACTCTTCGTCGAACTGGCTGGAGAGATGCAGGCTTTCGTTCATTTCGATATCCTCGTTAGCCCATGCGGCCGGTGATGTAGTCTTCGGTACGTTTGTCCTGCGGCTTGATGAAAATCTCGTCGGTCTTGCCGAATTCGATCATTTCGCCGAGATACATATACGCCGTGTAATCGGAAACCCGCGCTGCCTGTTGCATGTTGTGGGTGACGATCAAAATCGTGACGCGCTTCTTCAGTTCATGCACCAGTTCCTCGATGGCGCCGGTAGCAATCGGGTCGAGCGCCGAAGTCGGCTCGTCAAAGAGGAGCAGTTCGGGATCGGTCGCCAAAGCGCGGGCGATGCACAAACGCTGCTGCTGACCGCCGGAGAGATTCGGTGCCAGTTCCTGCAGGCGGTCCTTCACTTCGTCCCAGATCGCGGCGCCGCGCAGAGCCTGCTCAACCTTGTCGTCGAGCGCCCGCTTGTTGTTTTCCCCGCGCACGCGCAGGCCATAGGCGACGTTTTCAAAAATCGTTTTCGGGAACGGGTTCGGCTTCTGGAAAACCATGCCGATACGCATGCGCACTTCAATCGGATCAACCTCCGGCGAAAGCAGGTTGGTGTTGTCCGGAAAGAAACGGATCTCGCCCTCGTAGCGGTTGCCCGGATAAAGGTCGTGCATGCGGTTGAAACTGCGCAGATAGGTCGATTTGCCGCAACCGGAAGGACCGATCAGCGCGGTGACTTTCTTGTCGTAAATCGGCATGTTGATACTTTTCAGCGCCCGGGCTTCACCGTAATAAAAACTAAGGTTACGGGCTTCCGCCTTGAGTTGGGGTTGATCGTGAATCTGCATTTGAGTGTCCATTTCAGTATTCATTTTTCGGTGTTTTTTAGCGTTGACCGCCCCGCAGGAAGTGCCCTTGGGGTGCGGCAATTCCTTTCATGGGCCGGGGCGTTCCTGACGCGAAGACGAGCCGCAGACAGTGCACTTAGCACGGCAAGGCGAAGTCGACAAAGTCAGGGGCGTTCCGGCACATGAAATTACCACTTGATGTTCTTGCGCATCTTGTAGCGCAGGTAAATGGCGATGGCGTTCATCGACAGCACCATCGCCATCAACACGAAACCAGCCGCAGCGGCATTCACTTCAAAAGCAGGATCGGGGCGCGAGGTCCAGTTGAAGATCTGGATCGGCATCACCGTGAAGGGCGACATCACCCAGTCGAACAGTCCGCCCGTCACGCCGTCGGC
>CAZLPR010000331.1:0-2851 GCA_964561415.1 uncultured Dechloromonas sp.
CGCCTGATCAACCAGGGGATCCACCGCATCGAGCACCGCCGTAAACCGCTGGCCGGGCAAAGCATCGCTCGTCACCTCAACCGCCTGCCCTTGGCTGATGCGGCCAAGGTAGCTTTCGGGCAATTTGAAATCGACCCGCAGCGTGCCAATGTCCTCAATATTGACCAGATCCTGTCCCTCTTTGACGTAATCGCCGACGCTGACATGACGCAACCCGACCATGCCGGTGAACGGTGCTCTAATCTGCATTTTGGCGTACTTCGCCGCGGCCAGCTGTAGCGCCGCAGCCTGCACTTTGAGTGCCGCAGCGGAGTTGTCGAGGGCTTGCGGACTAATGAAATTTTTGGCCCGCAGCTCCTGATTGCGCTGGTGATTGCTCTGCGCCAAAGCCAGACTGGCGCGCGCCTGCGCCAGTTCGGCCGCCTGAATGGCCGCATCCAGGCTGAACAGCAGCGTGCCCTTGCTGACAATCGTGCCGTCGCGGAAATTAATCGCCGCCACCCGCCCGGCAATTTCCGGGCGCAAGACCACGGATTCACGGGAATTCAAGTTACCGACGGCGGCAGCCTCATCGACAAAATCGCTGGCCTTGACGCTGACCGCCTCGACCGCGATGCCCGGCGGCGAAGCAGCCGCAGCAACGCTTGCCGCCGCTTGCTCAGGCGCTGCCCGGTTAGCCGAATAGGCGTAAAAACCCAGAGCCGCGATGCCGACAATAGCCAAGGCGACGATTCCGAATCGGGAGTTCTTCTTCATTTTTTTACCAAGGCTGGGAGCTGACTGGAGAATCAGGAAAACCGCTGGATTGTAACGAAGGGACCGAATGGGTTGACAGTGAATCAGCCTAAAAACGCATCACAAATAACAAACCGTGACAGCGTTCAATCCTGCGGCGGAAATGCTTGCGAAAAATCAGGCAATTTTTCCGGTTGACCGCAGGAAAGACAATCTTTTTCCGACACAGTCGCCGCATGGCAATCATCTTGATCCTTTTCACCTGCCCCGGCCTTGAGCGCCGTGACCCGGACCAACACCACCCCGGCACGCAGCATATCGAGGTATTGCGCCACCGCCAACGAAACATCAATCACCCGCAGGCGCTGTTTGGCAGACATACGATCGTTGATTTTGACAATGGCACAGCGTTCATTATCGAGGCGCCGCACGGCAACCCAGCTGCCGAGCGGAAAACGATTGCTCGCACCTGTAAATAATTTGCCATCAAAACGCTCGCCACTGGCCGTCTGGCGACCACTAAAGTGCTGGCCGTAAAAACTGGCTTCACCCCGCAAACCCGGCGCCCCGGCATCAACAACTTCAAGTGCGCCAATGGCATTGTCCGCTGGCTGACGATATTGAGATTTAGAGCGTTCCTTGCCCGGCAGCCCTGACACCTGAGCCTTATGTTTCACCGTCGGCTTGCCCGACAGTGATGGCGAACGGGACAATACATCCCCCGCTGCCGACACAAACGATGAACTACCCAGCAAGCACAGGCCACACCACAGTGCGGCCGCCTGCCGCTGGCATTTAGACCACCAGGGTTTGTGCTTCGTCACCCTGACGTGCCCGAATGGCACCAATCCGATAAACCGCCTCGCCTTGCGCCTTCAACTCGGCCTGCGCCGCATCCGCATCGGCCGCAGCAACCACAAGCACCAAGCCAATACCGCAGTTAAAGACACGATGCATTTCATGCTCGGCCACATTGCCTTCAGCCTGCATCCAGTCGAACAATTTCGGACGCGGCCAAGCGGCTTTTTCCAGCTCGGCAACGGTATTTTCCGGCAGCACGCGCGGCACGTTTTCCAGCAAGCCGCCACCGGTAATGTGCGCCATGCCCTTGATGCCGACCTTCTCCAGCGTTGCCAGCACTTGCTTGACGTAGATGCGGGTCGGCGCCATCACGACGTCGGCCAGCGTGCGCTCACCATCGAATAGCGCATTCATGTCGGGATTGGAACGCTCAATAATCTTGCGCACCAGCGAGTAGCCATTGGAGTGTGCGCCCGAGGAAGCCAGGCCGAGCACAACATCGCCTGGGGCAATCGATTTGCCATCAATCGCTTTCGATTTCTCGACAACGCCGACGGCAAAACCGGCCAGATCATATTCACCGGCGGGATACATGCCCGGCATTTCTGCCGTTTCGCCGCCGATCAGCGCGCAACCGGCCAGCTCGCAGCCTTTGGCGATACCGCCGACAACAGCCGCCGCGGTATCGACATCGAGCTTGCCGCAGGCAAAGTAGTCAAGGAAAAAGAGCGATTCCGCACCGAGCACCAGAATGTCGTTGACACTCATCGCGACTAGATCCTGGCCCACCGTATCGTGCCGATTCAGATCAAACGCCAGACGCAACTTGGTGCCGACGCCATCAGTGCCGGAAACAAGTACCGGCTCCTTGTAACGTTTCGGCACTTCAAACAAGGCGCCAAAACCGCCGATACCGCCGAGCACGCCTTCACGCAGGGTTTTTCTGGCGAGCGGCTTGATACGTTCAACGAGAGCATCGCCCGCGTCGATATCGACGCCGGCATCACGGTAGGAAAGGGAGGTTGGTTGGGTCATGGCGGGAGACGCTTGCGGTCGACGGATAAAAGAGGGCGGATTTTACCGCATCCCGAACAGCCGTCATCCGAAAATCCCTGAAACAGGGCCGCCGTCAATCATCCATGCGGCATGAAAAAACACCTGAAATTACCGCCAGAAAAGCCGCCATAACGCCAGCCACAAAACTTGCGCAGCCCGTAAAACAGGATTTACCGATCTCCAGGCTGCCTGCTACAAACCTGGAAAGCTCAGTTGAACCTTGTTGCCGGCCTTCAAATCCAGATTCTTGTTTTTACTT
>CAZLPR010000332.1:0-2842 GCA_964561415.1 uncultured Dechloromonas sp.
ATATTCTTTTTGGAATCTTTCAATTTTCTGCGGCGGCAGTTCCGGCAAGGGCCGGCCGAAACGTCGCCGAAACTGATTATTGCCTGCCTTGCGCTCGACCTGCACTGACCGGTCACGACGATCAGCTTCAGTGGTTTCTCGCCCCGAACGCTTCAGCGGCATGGGCAACGCTCCCGAGCAAGGAGAGGGCTGGCAAATTACGGCAAAAACCGCGTCGCCTGATCAAGATCGGTGTGGGTATGGCCTTCGTAGAGCGCCGTGACGAATTTCCGCCAGATCAGGTCGGGTTCGCCGATCCGAAACCCGCAGAAATGCTTGTCGGCGACGTCCGATCCCTGAACGGCTTGCACGGTCAGGCGGGATGTTTCGTGCGTCCCCAGGCGAATAATGGCATTGAGGAAAATATTTTCCGGCACCTTGCGACTGGTTCGGGCGTGAAAACCGTAGCGCGAAACGTCATTGATTTCAAGACTGATCGGCTGTTCATTGCTGGCGAGCACAAGCCGGGCCGGGCACTTCACCGAAAATCGCTGATGCCGCCGGTTTTTGATATCGCTCGGCGCGTTGATCGTCGGCGGCAACACCTTCTGGTAGGCGGGCAGATCATAAATCAGGTGCAACAGTGTCTTTTTCCGCTCGCTGAGTTCGGCGAAAACATGGGTGCGCTGGTTGAAAAAATAGTCGATCAACTCAGGCGTCAGCACGGGGTCATTGGTGGTGAAGAAGCGCCGATTCGGCAGCTGGATATTGGGCAGCCTGGTTTCGAGAAAATAATGGTAAAGATTGCGCCGCAAGGGCTTCTTTTCATAAGCCTTGCGCAGTATTTCCGGGGCGTATTTGAGATCGATCGTCGCGCCGACCGCCGGAGCGCCGTTCACAAAGTCATAGTTCTCGACGACGTTCGCGGTCAGCCGGCGAAAGAAAAGCAGCGACTCGTACATTTCGATATGGCGCGGGTTGACCGCAATGACCAGATGCCGCGTATCGAAAAAGGTCGTGCAATATTCGTACATGAACTTCATCAGCGGGAAAAGAATGGTGCCGCCGGTGCGCCGGAATTTCGGGTGAATGGCTAGGGCCGAAACCTCGGCGATATAGCCCGCCTTTTCGCGCACTTCGCTCAAATCAAAAATACGCTGCATGGGAAAGCCGATGGCGCTTTCGCGAATCAGCGACAAGGTGCCGATGACCTGATCACCCATTTTGGCGCAGAGCGTGGTCGTCGTCGGCAGGGCGTGGTAAATGGTGACGCGCATGCCGGAAGGGTCGGGCGTCATGAAACCGCTGCTGACGTAGGCGTCGTGCAGAAGCCTGAAACAGGCTTCAAGCTCCTCCTGGGTATCGGCGATTTTCAGGACCAGACGCGCATTCGGCGCCGAGTCGCAGTCGACAAATGAGCGATAAATGTCGTGCCGGCGCGCTTTGGGGAGCATTGAAAAAACTTTGCGTGCCGACTGATGGACAAGAAAACGTAGACGTGAAAAAGTGGTCATTGAATCCGCCCGTCAAAAATGACTGTGTATTTCATCATAGCAGCTTGTTATTGACATGTATTCTGCACCTCCGCACAATCAAACTCCGTTTTTAACCCACACCGCAATCAGGAGAAACACCGATGCCAGCCAAGCTTTCCGTAGTTGCCCTCTCTGTTGTTGCCGCTTTTGCACTCGCTGCCTGCGGCCAGAAGGAAGAACCGAAGCCCGTGGCTGCACCGGTTGCCCCGGCCACGCCGATCATGCCGAGCGAAGTGCTGGTCAAACTCGGGCATGTCGCGCCGATGACCGGGCCGCAGGCGCATTTGGGCAAGGACAACGAAAACGGCGCGGCACTGGCGATCGAAGAGCTGAACGCCAAGGGGCTGGAAATTGGCGGCGCCAAGGTTAAATTTGCATTGCTGGCCGAAGACGACCAGGCCGACCCGAAACAGGGCATGATCGTTGCCCAGAAGCTGGTCGATGCCAAGGTGAACGGCGTCATCGGCCACCTGAATTCGGGGACGACCATTCCGGCATCGCGCCTTTATGCCGATGCCGGCATTCCGCAGATTTCCGGCTCGGCGACCAATCCGAAATACACGCAGCAAGGCTTCCCGACGGCTTTCCGCGTCATGGCCAATGATGTGCAGCAAGGCAAGGTGCTGGGCGAATTTGCCGCCAAACAAGGGTTCCGCACAGTCGCTATCGTTGATGACCGCTCGGCTTACGGCCAGGGGCTGTCCGACGAGTTCCGGAAAGCCGCCGAAGCCTCCGGCCTGAAAGTCGTGGCGACCGAATACACCAATGACAAGGCGACCGACTTCAAGGCGATCCTGACCAAAATCAAATCGACCAAGGCGGATCTGGTTTTCTTTGGCGGCATGGACGCTCAGGGCGGCCCGATGGCCAAGCAGATGAAGGAACTCGGCATCAAGGCGCGCTTTCTCGGCGGCGACGGCGTCTGTACGCCGGAGTTCATGAAACTGGGGGGCGTCGCGGCGGAAGGAAATTATTGCTCTCTGCCCGGCATGCCGCTGGAAAAACTGGCTAAAGGGCCGGCTTTCAGGGAGAAATTCAGCCAGAAATTCGGTGCCGACATCCAGCTCTACGCGCCCTATGTTTACGATGCGGTCATGGTCATGGCCGATGCCATGCAGCGCGCCAACTCGGTTGAATCGGCCAGGTTCCTGCCCGAAATCGGCAAGACCAAATACGACGGCGTGACCGCCTTGATTGAGTTCGATGCGCAAGGCGACCTTAAAGGCGGCGCTATTTCGCTCTACCAATACAAAGGCGGCAACCTGACTTATCTCGAAACCATGGGCGGCACGTCAATAGCCGAGGTCAAAGCCGATGTCAAAGAGGCG
>CAZLPR010000333.1:0-2836 GCA_964561415.1 uncultured Dechloromonas sp.
ACGACCTGACTGGCGGTGCCGCTACGGGTTACCTGAATGTCAATCGCCATATCACATGACCAACTTGGAAACCGCAGCCAGCATCTGGGCTGGCTGGAAGGGCTTGGTTACCCAGGCTTTTGCCCCGGCTTCCTGGCCCGCCTGTTTTTTCTCCTGGCCCGCTTCGGTCGTCAGCATGATGACGGGGGTAAATTTGTAGCCAGGGAGCTTTTTGAGTTCCCGGACGAAGGTGATGCCGTCCATGTTGGGCATGTTTACATCAGAGATCACCAGATGCACTTTGCGGCCGTCCAGTTTGCTCAAGGCATCTTTGCCGTCGCAGGCTTCGAATACCTCGTAACCCGCTCCCTTCAGGGCAATGCTGACGACTTGGCGCAATGATGCCGAGTCGTCGACAATCAATATGGTTTTCGACATGCTATCTCCCGCTTTAGAAGTAAGTAATTTCAGTTGCGGCGGCAGGTGATGATCCGCGCTGTTCAAGGGTGGTGTAGCTGCGTTCCGTTTCTTGCAGCCAGTGCTGGACATCAATCGGCTGCATGGCGAGGCCCGCCGCCTGGTGCCGGCTTTCCTCGATGATGCGCGTTTCTAGTCGCCCGATATCGAGGCTGACGGCCGCCAGAATCTGGCTGACACGATCCTGGAATTGCAGATTGACCAGAACGCCCTCGATCTTGCTCCGCACCGTTTCGCCGTTTTCCTCCAGATGATGGGTGGCATCGGCAAGGTTGCCGATCGCCGAATTGAAGCTTTCCAGCACACCGGTGATGGCTGCTTCGGATGCGTCGACCAAGGATTTGTCATGTTGTGACATGGTGGCGGCAGCACTCATCGCATTGCTCATTGCCGCGTTGGCTGACTCGACCTTTTCCCAAATACGTTGCCCCGTGGTAGCTGAGAGATTGGAGAGTTTGCGTACTTCGTCAGCCACCACCGCAAAACCGCGCCCGGCTTCCCCGGCCCGGGCTGCTTCGATGGCGGCATTCAGGGCGAGCAGATTGGTCTGGCTGGCAATCTCGCCGACCTCGCCGGCCATGCGTTTCAATTCACCGGTAACCGCTTCAAGGCCGGAGATGGTCTGCAGGACAAGCTGCTTTTCGGCCAGGGCGCTCTTCAGTGAGTCGAGCATGCAGCTGAGTTCGTCACGGGCCCCTTTGATCACAGCCAATATGCCGTCGCCGCCGGTTGCTGTGCGTGAAGCGCTAATTGCTTCGCGCAGTTGCTCGACGATGGTGGCGAACTCTCCCGACAGGCCGACAATGGCCGTTTCGGTCTGGCGCCTCGATATTTCGATATGTTGGCTCCAGCGCGGCAGCGTGGCACTCGTCACATCATGCAAACTGCCGATATAGGCGTTGGGTGCGGCCCGCGCAGCCGTCTCGGTCAGTAGGCGGGTGGTTTCCTGAATGGCCAGGCAACAGCGCTGCTCATATCGGCGCGCCCAAATTCCGCTGGCGATCCCAATGCAGAGCAGCAGTCCGGAAGCTGCCCAGGTTGTTGTCGAGTTTGTGTTCAGCGCCGTTAGCAGCGCTGCCCCGACCAGGGTGGGGAGCAGTGGAGCAAGCAGGGCGGTCCTGCCGATTGCGGAATCATATTTTGCCATTTGCAGCTGCGCCTTTTTGTATGTTGCAGCGCAGCATGGGGGCTAAATGTGACATTGGTATTATCTGGGCATGACTAGTCAAAACACGTTAGTTGCGCCGCGCTGACGACGTTCGCACTGCGCCGGCGACAAGTACTTGATGGATTGTCTGCAATCACCGAAGCCGATCAAGTCTGCTTCCTTGAGTTGCAAAAAGGCAGAAGACAAGGCATGAGTCGGGCACCCCGCCAGCGTCTTGCCAGCGCTGCCATAGATGGCAGAGTGACATTCGTAATCGAACAAACACAGTTACTGCGCCGCGTTGAGTCCGATGCGCAGGCGGGTTATCCGCCTTCCATGTCTTGAATATTTCGACGTTTGCCTGAGGTTTCAGGCGTTCATTCAATACGGCGTGCGGTCGGGGTTGTTTGCCCAGCGTTGCAGGGGCAGTAGAGAATCCGGCAGCGGGTGGTGTTCCATGATGATGCTGCGCGTCGTGAAATGGCGACTCAATTCCCTGTAAAGCTCATCGTCACAAAAGCCGATAGCAGCGGCTTCGGCCCGGCTGTTGGCGAAGACAATGCGCTCGATATGGGCCCAGTAGGCGGCGGAGAGGCACATTGGGCAGGGTTCGCTGGAGGCGTAGAGCGTCGATTTTGGCAGATGAAAGCTGTCGACCGCAGCGCATGCCTGGCGAATGGCCATAATCTCCGCGTGGGCCGTTGGGTCGTGGCTGAGGACAACCTGATTCCAGCTTTCGGCGATGATCTTGCCATCGCGCACAATAACGGCGCCAAATGGCCCGCCTTCGCCGAGTTCGCTGCCTTTTTGCGCCAGCTCGATGGCGCGGGCGAGAAACGGTTCATCCTGATTCATCGGGCCAAAGTCTCCTCAGTGCTACGAAGTCGATCAAATAGGTCAATGCTATTATACGGCCCCCGTCCAGGCTGGATATTATGCCTTTGCCATCACTCGCGTGCGCCTGACCAAACTCAAACTCTCCGGTTTTAAATCCTTTGTCGATCCGACTGCGGTTGCCTTGCCCGGGCAACTGGTTGGCGTCGTCGGGCCGAACGGCTGCGGCAAATCGAACATTATGGATGCCGTGCGCTGGGTGCTGGGCGAGTCGAAGGCGTCCGAGCTGCGCGGCGAATCGATGATGGACGTTATCTTCAACGGGACGACCAGCCGCAAGCCGGTGTCGCGCGCTTCAGTCGAACTGATTTTCGATAATTTGCTTGGCCGGGCGCTCGG
>CAZLPR010000334.1:0-2835 GCA_964561415.1 uncultured Dechloromonas sp.
GCGTCGGTGACTTCCCCCAGGATGCGCCAGAACAGATTCTGCGCATGCGCATAGTATTGTCCGGCTGCGAGCGACGCCTTCCCCGGCATGCTGCCGAGAATCAGCCGGTGTGCCGCCGGATTGGCCAGCGGCGGAAAGCCGTAAATCAGCGCCATCGAAGGAAGCCGCCAGTCAGCCGCCGAGAACGCGGTTTTTGCCGGCGCGCTTGGCCAGATACATTGCCTGATCGGCCCGCTTGATCGCATCGGCGCCGCTTTCATCCGCCGCCAGTTGCGCCACGCCGGCGCTGAAGGTGATCAGCACCCTTTCTTTACCGGAAAGGAAAAACGCCTTGGTCAGCTCGCGTTGCAGGCGCACCATCGCCTCAATCCCCCGCTCCAGCGAGGTATCCGGCATCAGGATGACAAACTCCTCGCCACCGAAACGCGCCAGCGTATCCGAAGGGCGCATGCAGCTGCGCGCGACATGGGCCAGATGAATCAGCGCGTTATCGCCGACATCGTGGCCGAGGCGATCGTTTAACAGTTTGAAATTATCGATATCGAGCAGGCAAATCGAAAGCGGCGAATCCTTGCGCCGAACACCGGCGATTTCCCGCGCCAGCGCTTCATCAAGCCCCTTGCGGTTCAGCGTATCGGTCAGCGGATCATGGCGCGCCAACGCACTGGCGCTATCGAGCTCAAGGTGCAACTGAACGAGTTCGGCTTCGGTCGCCAGCACCCGGCTCTGCAAATTTTCCAGCTGCGCCTGAGCGCTTGAAGTTTCCAGCGCCATGACCTGCGTTGCCGCCAGCACGTTTTTAAGCAGCGGTCCGAGATCCTCAATCCGCTTGATCTGCTCAATCTCCCGGGCGCTTGCTTCAATTTTTCCCTGAAAAGTCGTGCTCGACTCACTCATGACAGCCAAGCGTTCGATAAACGCCGTCAGCATCAGGCGCAACTCCTCCTGCGCTTCCACCGAACGATTTTTGGCCTCGCTTTGCTTGACCATGACATCGCGCAGACGACGCTCGATTTCGTCGAGATGGCGCAAGCTCAAAGGCGGCACCACGGCGGCGAGCAAACCGTCAATTTGCCCCTTGAGCCAGCTGTCGTCGAGACTCAATTCGCCAATGTTTTCGATAATCAGATGGAGCAGATTGAGCAAGGAACCCTTGATCTCGAGCTGCTCTTCAGCGGCGAACAGCACCTGGCGGCTGAAATTGACCAACCCACCTTGCAGCAAGGTGATATCGACCGATGGCTGGCGCAACAACAGCAGCAAATCACCGGCCATTTCGAGCACCCGCCCATTCTCGTCGCCGAGCGCCGGCAAGACGCTTTCAATCAAGCGGGCCAGCTTGTTCGAAAACTCAAGCGGCAGCACCGGCTCGCTGAGCGGCAAGGGATTAACGCTGGCCGTCGATAGCGAGGCAGCGCCGATGAAAGCGAGCAGCCCTTCCTGTACCCCAATCCAGCTATGCCGGGCGATTGCCGCATCAAGCTTGCTCAACGCCGATTGCTGAACCCCATTCTTCCCCGCCAACAAGGCCGCCAACTGATGCAATTGGAGTTCAGGGAACGGTGCGATATTCGGTAGTTGGGCAATTTCGTTATAACAAGCCTGATAGTTGGCCGGCGTTGGCGGCAAACGATTGGCCGCCAGACGCGTCAGGGCTTCGCGCGCAACTTCAGAGGGGTTTTTCGGTTCAATCATCGTCAAAAATGGAAAATTCAAGCAAATAACCTGCTAATTAACAGAAGTTTGCAGCCGTAGCCTAAGTTTTCAACCTCGAATCCAAGTCTATCCCAAGGCGGCACCCTCTCCGCAAAATTCTTGCGCGAAAAGCGGCACCGGCACAATCGGCGCAAAACCTCTCTCAAGATTTAACCAAGTACAAAACACGAGGCCGCGAGCCGCGGCAGCGTGTTAACATGCTGCTCCCCCGTTTTTGTCCGGCCAACCCGGCGCAATCCGCTGCCATGCGTCTTTTCCGCCTGCTCAAAATCGCCTCCGTCGCCAGCCGTTTCGGCCTCGACGAAATGGGGCTCGAACACGAGCCCACGGGCCGTCTGGTTCGCCTCGCCAACGCCCTGCAATTCTGGCGCGACCTGTCGACACCGCGCGCCGTGCGGCTGCGTCTGGCGCTTGAAGCGCTGGGGCCGATTTTTGTCAAATTCGGCCAGGTGCTGTCGACCCGGCGCGATTTGATGCCGATGGATATCGCCGACGAACTGGCCAAACTGCAGGATCGCGTCCCGCCTTTCGCTTCGCAGCTCGCGCTGGCGGAAATTGAAAAAGCCTACGGCCGCCCGGCCAGCGAGGTTTTTGCCGAGTTCGACCCGACCCCGATTGCCTCGGCTTCGATCGCGCAAGTGCATTTCGCCCGCCTCAAGACGGAAGACGGCGGGCACGAAGTCGCGGTCAAAATTCTGCGGCCGAACATGCTGTCGGTCATTGAGCACGACCTGGCCTTGATGGACAACTTTGCCATGCTGCTCGAAAAGCTGTGGGTCGACGGCAAGCGCCTGAAGCCGCGCGAAGTGGTGGCCGAATTTGCCAAATACCTGCGCGACGAACTCGACCTGATGCGCGAAGCGGCCAACGCCTCGCAACTGCGGCGGAACTTTGTCGACTCCGCATTGCTCATCGTGCCCGAAATTTATTGGGACTGGTGCACTTCAACCGTCATGGTCATGGAGCGCATGAAAGGCACGCCAATTTCGCAAATCGACAAACTACGGGCTGACGGGGTCGATCTCACAAAACTTTCGGCGGCCGGCGTCGAAATTTTCTTCACCCAGGTTTTCCGCGACGGTTTTTTCCACGCCGACATGCACCCGGGCAATATTTTCG
>CAZLPR010000335.1:0-2785 GCA_964561415.1 uncultured Dechloromonas sp.
GGAGGAAATCGTAGACCGCCGCCACTTCACGCAGGGGATGCCGCACTAGGTCTTCGTAAAACACCACGCGCACGCGCGGATCGGCGGCCAGCTGCTGCTCGCCCGGATCTGGCTGATTCCGCATGATGGCGTCTTTTTACTGACGCCGATTTTCGCTGCCGCGGCGCTGGTCTTCGGCAGCATCAACGGCCTGATCGCAGCTAAACTGCTGGCTCAACCCGTGCCCCCGGAAAGCACCCATGTCTAAAACCATCTGCCTCGCGCTCACCGGCGCCTCCGGCATGCCTTACGGCCTGCGCCTGCTGGAATGCCTGCTCAATGCCGGCTGCAAGGTGCAGTTGCTTTACTCCCAGGCATCCCAGATTGTCGCCAAACAGGAAATGGATTTTGAACTGCCTTCCCGCCCGGCCGAGGCCAAAACGGCGCTTCTTCAGCGCTTTCCTGCGGTCAACCCGGAAAAACTGGCTGTTTTTGGCCGCGAAGAATGGTTCGCGCCGGTCGCCTCCGGCTCCAATCCGCCCGACGCCATGGTTATCTGCCCCTGCTCGATGGGCACACTGGCCGCTATCGCCCAAGGTCTGGCCGACAAGCTGATCGAACGCGCCGCCGATGTCGTCCTCAAGGAAGGGCGAAAACTGATACTGGTTCCACGGGAAACACCGTTTTCGGCGATCCACCTGGAAAACATGCTGCGCCTGGCGCGGGCCGGCACCGTCATCCTGCCGCCCAGCCCCGGCTTCTATCACCATCCGCAAAATGTGCAGGATATGGTCGATTTCGTCGTCGCCCGTGTGCTCGACCAAATCGGCGTGCCGCACACTCTGATGCAGCGCTGGGGCGAATGATGGCCTGGTTCGATTTCGCCCGCTCACCCAGCGGCGCCTCGGTGGATACCCTGCAGATTCCGCTCTTCCCGCTCAATGCCGTGCTCTTTCCGGGCGGGGTTCTACCCCTGAAAATATTCGAACAACGCTATCTCGACATGGCCGCTAGCTGCATGCGCGAAAACACGCCATTCGGCGTCTGCCTGATTGCCAGCGGCGGCGAAACCGGGCGTGCAGCCGAGCCGCACATGGTCGGCACCCTGGCGACGATCGGCAATTGGGAAATGGAGCAGCTCGGCATCCTGATGATCACCGCCCAGGGCGGGCGACGTTTTCGCATCATCGAATCCCGCACCGGCCCCGACAACCTGCTCGTCGCCGCGGTAGAAATGCTAGCCGATGTTCTCCCGGCGACGCTGCCAACAGAACGTGAACGCCTGCTGCCGCTGCTCCGCCGCGTCGTTAAAGACCTGGGCAGCGAACGCATTCCCGAACCGCATCGCTACGACGATGCCGAGTGGGTCGGCTACCGGATTACCGAAGTCCTGCCCATCCAGAATCTGGCCAAACAGAAATTGCTGGAACTGGAAGATCCGCTGGCCCGGCTGGAGATTCTGGAAAAATTTCTCGATCAACGCCATTTGCTGGGCTGAGAGATAGGTCTTGCTTTTTATTCAGGACGCCAGGATGGAGCGGGTGAAGGGAATCGAACCCTCACTATCTGCTTGGGAAGCAGAAGTTCTGCCATTGAACTACACCCGCTCAGGGCTTGAGGCCTGCATTCTAAGCTGAGAATGCCTCCCGGTTCAATCTTCCTGAACCTCGGCCAGCGTCCGGTACTGACCGGCATGGAAGAGCAGTGGCGCGAGGGCCGGGGTTTCAGCGAAACGCTCGACTCGACCAATGAAAATTGTGTGGTCGCCAGCGGCATGCGCCGTTGTGTTGGCGACTTCAAAAGTTGCGCAGCAATCGGTAAAAACAGGCACGCCGCCCAACCCGGGCTGCCACGGCAGACCGACAAAACGATCGACCGGCCAGGTGGCGAAACGGTTGGAAATATCCTGCTGATCGACGGCCAAAATATTAATAGCGTGATGACTGGCCCGACGAAAGGCCTCAAGATTGTGCGAGGAATTATCCAGGCACCAGAGCACAAGCGCCGGCGCCAGGGAAACGGCCGAGAAGGAATTGACGGTCAGCCCGATCGGGTGCCCATCCGGATCGATGGCCGTGACGACGGCGATGCCGGTGGCAAAGCGTCCGAGGGCGTTACGCAGGTCGCGGCTATCAGTTTGGGCTTGAGTCATCGAGGGTTGATCTATGTCAAAAGGCCGTATTATCGGCGCTCCCACAGCCGACGTCGAGGCAGATTTGGCCATTACCCCACTCTTTAGCGAACGTCTGATCGCCTGGCAAAAAGTTGCCGGGCGCCACGACCTGCCCTGGCAAAAAAGCCGCGATCCTTACCGCGTCTGGCTTTCCGAGATCATGCTGCAACAAACGCAGGTCGCCACGGTGATCCCGTATTACCAGCGTTTTCTCGAGCGCTTCCCTGACGTCATGGCGTTGGCGGCGGCGCCGCTCGAGGCGGTGATCGAACATTGGGCCGGCCTGGGTTATTACGCCCGAGCGCGCAATCTGCACCGTTGCGCGCAGCAGATCGCGACGCTGCACGCGGGAAAATTCCCGAATTCGACGGAACAGTTAGTCGAACTGGCCGGCATCGGCCGCTCCACAGCAGCCGCGATTGCCGCCTTTGCCTTTGGCCAACGGGCGGCGATTCTCGACGGCAATGTCAAACGGGTGCTCTGCCGACAATACGGCGTCGAGGGATTTCCGGGCATTTCGGCCGTTGACCGCAGCCTTTGGCTGCTCGCTGAAAATCTGCTCCCGGCCGGCGATATCGAAGCTTACACACAAGGCCTGATGGATCTCGGCGCCACGCTGTGCACGCGCAATCG
>CAZLPR010000336.1:0-2767 GCA_964561415.1 uncultured Dechloromonas sp.
CCGCGCGGTCGACTGCGCCACGCCGAGGAAAAAGTGCTCGCCGGCGGCGCAGACGGCAAGGGCCGGAAGCATCGCCAGGGCTGGCGTGACGAGCCGGATCAGAGCTACCAGGCACAGGTCGGCAACTACCTGCAGCATGTCTACGGCGAGACCGAATATGGCGGCACGCAGGTGCTCAAGCTGTCGGCGGTCAATTTCCAGAAAGTCGGGATGCCCGATCTGCCGCCCAAGTCGTCGGCGGCGACTTCGGAAACCATTCAGCACACGCTGTACGGCGGCCTGGTCATGCCAATTGCCGTGCTCGCCGGCCTGACCTGGGTGGCCCGGCGCAACGTCGTGGCCGAGGACGAGATGGCGGCGGCAGACCAAGCGCCGAAGGGAGAATTGAAATGAGCGCCCATCAACACGCCGCGCCGGCT
The DNA here is from genome assembly GCA_964561415.1 of uncultured Dechloromonas sp. Taxonomy (GTDB): domain Bacteria; phylum Pseudomonadota; class Gammaproteobacteria; order Burkholderiales; family Rhodocyclaceae; genus Azonexus. The sequence continues at coordinate 420 of CAZLPR010000336.1, forward strand.
CCGGTCGGCGGCAAACTGTTCAATACCGCCACGGTGGTTTGTGGCCTGCTGATTGCGGCGATGGTGGCCGTCCTCTTCGTCCGTTTCATGTTTGGCCTCGGCGCCGTGACCAATCTCAACGATGGCTATCCGTGGGGCATCTGGGTCGTCGTCGATGTGGTGATCGGCTCGGCCTTTGCCTGCGGCGGCTTCTCCGTCGCCATGCTGGTCTATATTTTCAACAAGGGGCAGTATCACCCGCTGGTCCGCCCGGCTTTGCTGGCCAGCCTGTTCGGCTATTCGCTGGCCGGCATCGGGGTGATCTTCGACCTCGGCCGCTACTGGAATTTCTGGCACATCTTCGCGCCGGGCTACGCCAATCCCAATTCGGTGATGTTCGAGGTGGCGGTCTGCATCACCGCCTACATTGTCGTGATGTGGATCGAGTTCTCGCCGGTCTTCCTGGAGACCTGGGGTCTCAAGGTGCAGCAGAAGAAGCTGGAGAAAGTCCTCTTTTTCATCATCGCGCTGGGTACCTTGCTGCCGATGATGCACCAGTCTTCACTCGGGACGATGCTCGTCGTCATGGGGCCGCAGGTTAATCCGCTATGGCAGACGCCGATTGTGCCGCTGCTCTATCTGCTCTCGGCGATCACCATTGGTTACGGTGTTGTGCTTTTCGAATCCTGCGTCGCCTCGTCGGCCTATCGCCGGCAAATCGAAGTGCATTTGCTGCAGCCGATGGCGAAAATCATGCTCGGCGTGTTGAGCGTTTTCATCGTCCTGCGTTTTACTGACCTGATCGTTCGTGGCGCCCTTGGCCACGCCTTTGCGCTGACCCTGGAAGCCTTTTTCTTCTGGCTGGAAACCGGCTGCTTCCTGCTGCCTTTCCTGCTCGTCGGCAGCGCGGCAGCGCGGCGCAATCCGGCCCGGCTCTTCCTGGCCGGCTGCGCCATCATGCTCGGCGGCATCCTGATGCGGATCAACGGTTTTCTTATCGGCTACGACACCGGCCTCGGCGTCGATCATGGCTGGAACTACTTCCCGTCGATTGCCGAAATGCTGGTCACCATCGGCATGTTCGCTGTCGAAGTCCTTGCATACATCATCATCACTCGCCGCTTCCCCGTGCTGCCGCGCGAAGAAGCCGTTGCGGCCCACTGAATTCCAGGCGTAGGAGAACAACATGAACAAACGTGTAACGATCGACCCGGTCACCCGTATCGAAGGCCATTTGCGGGTCGATGTCGAAGTCGATGGCGGGCGTGTCAAGAAAGCCTGGGCCTCCGGCCAGATGTGGCGCGGCGTCGAAAATATCCTGATCGGCCGCGATCCGCGCGACGCCTGGGCGATTACCCAGCGCATCTGCGGCGTGTGCACCACGGTGCATGCGATGGCTTCGGTGCGTGCCGTCGAGAACGCGCTGCAACTGGAAATCCCGATCAACGCGCAGTACATCCGCAACATGATCATGCTGGCCCACGCCGTGCATGACCATATCGTGCATTTCTACCACCTCTCGGCGCTCGACTGGGTCGATGTCGTTTCGGCGCTGCAGGCCGATCCGGGCAAGGCGGCCAGCGTCGCGCAAGGCCTTTCCAACTGGAACGGCAACAGCAAGGCCGAATTCACCAAGGTCCAGGAGCGCTTGAAAGGCTTCGTCGGCACCGGCCGCCTGGGTATTTTCACCAACGGTTACTGGGGTCACCCGGCGATGAAGCTGTCGCCGGAAGTCAATCTGATGGCGACCGCCCATTATCTGCAGGCGCTGGAAATCCAACGCTATGCCAGCAAGATCGTTGCCGTGCTCGGCTCCAAGTCGCCGCACATCCAGAATGTGGCGGTCGGCGGCGTGTCCAATGCGCTGTCTACCGATGCGCAATCGGTGCTGACGCTGGAGCGCCTGCTGGCGATCAAGGAATGGATGCTCAAGCTTGAAGATTTTGTCAAGAATGTCTATCTGGTCGATGTCGGCGCCATCGGCGGTTTCTATGCCGACTGGACGACCTACGGCCGGGGGATCACTGAATATCTCTGCGTGCCGGATATCCCGCTCGACACCAAAGGGACGAAGTTTGCATTGCCGGGCGGTTATATCGAAGGCGGCAAGCTGGAAAGCTACAAGCCGATTAGCAGCTTCAATGATCAATATTTCATCGATGGCGTTTCCGAGGCGGTCAAGCATTCCTGGTACGACTACAAGGAAGGCAATGAAAAGTCACTGCATCCGTATCAGGGCGAAACGACGCCGAACTACACGGATTTTCAGGATGACGGCAAATACAGCTGGCTGAAGTCGCCGACCTTCTATGGCAAGCCGATGCAGGTTGGGCCGTTGCCGCGCGTCATGAACATGCTCGCCGCCGGCC
>CAZLPR010000337.1:0-1068 GCA_964561415.1 uncultured Dechloromonas sp.
AGCGAAGCCGACGAGCAATTGCTCGACGGCGACCGGGCGGCAGCAGCCCACATGCGCCAGCACTTTCCCAGCGGTAATACGGCTGGCAAGGAACTGGCTGTACTCAAGGAAAAACTGGCCGGTTTTTCCAGCGGAGCGTTTTTGCTCAACCTCCCGCTCGCGCCCTATCGCTGCCCGCCAGCGCCTTATGAACGCGCCGTGATCATTGCCCAAATGATCAAATCGAAAGGCCTGAAAGCGCATCTGACAGTGGTCGAACCGAATGCCCCGTGGGCTGGTTACCAGCGCATATTCCGCGAACAGTTCTCGGCGCAGGTCACTTACCTGCCGAATACCCAACTGCGCAAAATCGATCCCTACCAGCGTGTGGCAACGCTCGATATTGACGAAATCCATTTCGACGAAGCCATCCTGATGCCGCCGCAGCAAGCGGCCGAACTTTGTCGAAACAATGGCTTAACCGGGGAAAATAGCGCCTGGGCTACGGTCAACCCGAAAAACTTCGCCTTTTTGGGCGACGACCGGGTCTTCGTCATTGGCGACAGCGTGGGTGCGGTTTCGCCGCTTTTTGGCCACTATCCAAAAACCGGCGAGATCGCCAGCCGCATGGGGCTGATCGTCGCCACCGAAATCCTTGGCCGCATTAACGACAAACCAGCAGAACCGGCGTTACCCGAAGGCAACTGCTTCGCCTACCTGAGCATCGCGCCGCCCCAATTCACCCGTATCGAAAGCCGTTACCGCATACGTGGCGATGGCAACATCGTGCAGCAGATCAGCCAGCGCCGCGAAAACAATCCGCGCGGCGAAGACGACGCCTGGCTCAATAGCTGGCACGCAACGTTGTTTGGTCAAGCCGCCCAACGCTGACTAAGCGCGGAAAAAACCTCCGATCAGTGTCGGGCGTAAGTCGAAGTATCGCCATCCGGCTTGACCAGCACGGTGTTATACAACTCCCGGCGCACCCGGCCCTGCCCGGTATCGCCATCCAGCACCGTGCAGGCCGTATCGCAAGTCGGATTGGAATATTCCCGCCCCGGCGCCCCGAGCGGCAAACCCGGCACCGCA
>CAZLPR010000337.1:1079-2762 GCA_964561415.1 uncultured Dechloromonas sp.
GCGCTTCTCGCGCAGTAACTCCTTGATATCTTCGGCCGGCACATGGCCCTCGATAAAATAAGCCCCGATGACTGCGCTCGGCTCGGCCTCAAGATGCTTCGGCACTTTCAAGCGCCGCTTCACGGCCGCCATATCCGCCGTCGGCTTAACCGTCACCTTGAAACCGTTTTTCCGCAGGTGGTCGGCGTAATCAACGCAGGCCAGGCAAACTGTCGGCGAATAAAGCACAACCGGCGGCAGACTCTCTTCAGCCACGACACCGCCCACCAGCGCGAAAAAAGGCAGCATTGCGACAATCTTCAACATGGCTTGCCCGCCTTGCACCCCTTGAGCATCCAGAGCGAAATAACGCCCGCCGCCTCGTCCGCCTTAACCTTGCGCGCCATCGCCGCAGCATCGCGGCCGCCATTATTTTTCAAAAGAGGGTCCGCCCCGGCCTCGAGCAATTGCTGAACATTCGCCCCCTTGCTGGCATAGGCGGCAATATGAAGCGGTGTCGAACCTTCGCCGTCGCGCGCATTCGGGTCAGCACCGGCAGCCAGCAAAACGCTCATGGCGCTGCGATCTGGATTGGCGGCGGCAAAATGCAGGGGGGTCGAACCAAGCGGCGTCCGCGCATCGCGCATTTTCGGGTCAGCCTTGAGCAAAGCGAGAACGGCAGCCCCGCTCTCTTCTTTGGCAGCGAGGTGAATTGGCACTTCGCCATTCGGCACCTGAGCCAGTGCCGGTTGGCCCAACAGGCACGCAAGGGTTAGCAAGCCGAGCAAAATACGCATTGTGATCTCCTGAAAATCGTTTTTGATTATCAACGCCAGTCGAATACCCCGCCTGAACTTTAATCAAAATTTGAAAACCCGTGACATCTCCGGTCGCTACCCGCACAGCAAACAGAAAAACCAGTTTGCCCGTATACACTGCCGATATGGGGTAATCGAGCAAAATATCCTGGGCGGCAATCGGCGCTCAGGATGGGCTTCGAGGATTAATCCAGATGCTGTTTTGCCATAGTCGATAACTCGGCCGGGAGATTTCCCGACGCCAGACTACGGCGTAACGCCTCCTTGGCATCCTCAATTTTGCCTTCCGCCTCAAGCGCCAAACCCAGCCCCAGCCACCAGCGACCTTCCGCCGGCGCCAGCCGGGAGGCATTTAAATAATAGCTTGCCGCCAGCCGATACTCACCCAGACGGCTTTTCAAATGTCCCTGGAAACCCGCATAGTCGGCATTCGATTTAGCAAATGACTGTGACTTAAAGAGACTACGGTCGGCTGCAGCAAACTCTCCCTGTTCATGCTGCAAACGGGCCAGGGAAATCGCCCAACCGATCTGCTCCGGCGATATGGCTAGCCCCTCATCGAGGACGGCCATCGCCTCCGCCGGCTGGCGCAGCCCCAGCAACAAACGCAACAGCGCCTGGCGGATCTGGACATGGGATGGATCAATTATTAATGCACTGCGTAACAAGGCTATTGCCTCATCGTTATGTCCTACCGAAACGGCCATTTCGGCCTTCCGGTACAAGGCATCCGCCCGATCCCTGGGCGTTGCCAGCGCCGGACTCTTGTCAATTTTAACCGGGCCGGAAAGCTCGGGTCCAACTGGCTTGGCAGAATCGCTTGGCAACTTTTCCGGCTCAGCATTACCGATGGCTCCCGCCACCGGGGAAAGCCCCGCCGCCACCA
>CAZLPR010000338.1:0-2762 GCA_964561415.1 uncultured Dechloromonas sp.
TCGCTCTACGGCGGTTCGCTGTTTGCGGTGACTGACGGCGTGCATCCGATGATGCTGATGGCGGCGCTGGGGGATGAAGTGATCGTCTGGGACAAGGCGGCGAGCATTCGCTACAAGAAGCCGGGCTATTCGACGCTGTTCGCCGATTTTTCATTGACGACGGCAGAGGTGAGCGAAATTCGTCGGGCGCTGGCGTTGCATCCCGAGCTTGACCGGACTTTTCTGGTCGAATTGAAGGACGCGCAGGGAATCGTGCACACCCTCGTCGAACGCACGGTCTATATTGCCGATAAAAACTATTACCGGCAAAAATCTGCCGAAGGAGACAAATAAATGCTTTCACAGTCCGTCAGGGTGGCCGCTGTGCTCGCCACTTTGCTGGCGACACCGGGGCTGCATGCCGCCGAGGTGGCCGGGGTCAAAATCGATGAACAGATCCAGTTGGGCCATAGCGAATTGCTGCTCAATGGCGCCGGTTTGCGCAGCAAGTTTTTCATCAAGGTTTATGTCGGCGCTTTGTATGCGACCGAGAAAGCGGCCACGCCGGCAGCCTTGCTCGCGGCGCCGGATGAGCTTGCACCTGCTGCGCGATCTTGATGCCGAGGCGCTTTACGGCGCGCTGCGCGATGGCCTGAAGAACAATAATAGCGAGGCCGAACTGGCTGCGTTGACAGTGCCGATCGAGCAGTTTGCCGAGCTGATGAAGCAAATCGGCAATGCGCGCAGCGGCGACCGCATCGCTATCGACTTTACTGCTGACGGTGTTGGCGTAAGCTTGAATGGCGAAGCGTGCGGCAAGGTGCATAGCGCCACTTTTGGCCAGGCCTTGCTCAAGGTTTGGCTCGGCGACAACCCGGTAGACGCTTCGCTCAAGAAAGCGCTGCTCGGTCACTAAAAATTCATGGAGGAGACAATCATGGAAAAAATCTGGCTACAAAGCTACCCGCCGGGCGTGCCAGCCGAGATCAGCATCGATCACGTTGCATCGCTGGTCGATCTGTTCGAGGAATCCTGCCGCAAGTACGCCGACAAGGTGGCTTACGTCAGCATGGATCGGGCAATGACTTATCGCGAACTCGACCAGCTGTCGCGTGATTTTGCCGGCTGGCTGCAGGCGAAAGGTTTGCACAAAGGGGATCGCGTCGCCTTGATGATGCCCAATCTGCTGCAATATCCGGTCGCGCTGTTTGGCACGCTGCGCGCCGGCTGTGTCGTGGTGAACTGCAATCCGCTCTACACGCCGCGCGAGCTGGAACATCAGCTCAAGGATTCCGGCGCAACGGTCATTGTCATTGTCGAAAACTTTGCCCACGTCTTGCAGCAGGTGATCAAGCAGACGGCGATCAAGCAGGTGATCGTCACGCCCATGGGTGAAATGCTCGGCGGGCTGAAGGGGATGTTGGTCAATTTGGTCGTCCGCCATGTCAAGAAACTGGTGCCGGCCTGGTCGCTGCCGCAGTCGATCCGCTTTAACTCGGCGCTGGCCGACGGCCGGCAAAAGGGCATGACGAGCGTTGTTTTAAATCACGACGATCTGGCTTTCCTGCAATACACCGGCGGCACGACGGGCGTTTCGAAAGGCGCCATGCTGACCCACGGCAACATCACGTCGAACGTGATGCAGGCTTACAACTGGATCAAGCCGGTGGTGAAAGAGGGCGAGGAATTCATCGTCACCGCTTTGCCGCTTTATCACATCTTCGCGCTGATGGCGAATTGCCTGACTTTCCTGATGATTGGGGCGAGCAATCTGCTGATCGCCAACCCGCGGGATATTCCCGGCTTTATCAAGGAGTGGCAGAAATACCCGATCACGGTAGTGACCGGGGTGAATACGCTGTTCAACGCGCTGCTGAATAATGCCGATTTTGCCAAGCTCAATTTTTCGATTTTGAAAATCACGTTGGGCGGCGGCATGGCGGTGCAGGCGCCGGTGGCCGAGCGCTGGCTGAAAGTCACTAGGACGCCGCTGCTGCAGGCTTACGGCCTGACCGAAACCTCGCCGGCGGCGACGATCAATCCGCTGAACATGGATGCGTTCAACGGTTCGATCGGCCTGCCGATTTCTTCGACCGAGGTGGTGATCCGCGACGATGCCGGCAAGGAGGTGACGCTCGGCCAAGTCGGCGAAATCTGCATTCGCGGTCCGCAGGTGATGAGCGGCTACTGGCAGCGCCCGGATGAAACGGCGAATGTGATGTTTGCCGATGGTTTCCTGCACACCGGCGACATGGGTTATATCGATCCAAAAGGCAATGTTTTTCTGGTTGACCGCAAGAAAGACATGATTCTGGTCTCCGGCTTCAATGTTTATCCGAATGAAGTGGAAGAGGTCGCCGCCATGCACGAAGGCGTGGCTGAAGCGGCGGCGATTGGCGTGCCCGACCCGATTTCCGGCGAGGCGGTCAAATTATTTGTTGTCCGCAAAGACCCCGCACTGACTGCGGAAGCATTGATCGCGCACTGCCGCAAGCATTTGACCGGCTACAAAATCCCCAAACAGGTCGAATTCCGCGCCGATCTGCCGCGCACCAATGTCGGCAAAATTCTTCGCCGCGCTTTGAAAGAGGGGGCGTAATGCCGGTTCCGACTTCGTTGCAAAAAGGCCTGGCGCTGCCCGTGATTTGCGCCCCGATGTTCATTGTTTCCAACCCCGCGTTGGTGATTGCCCAGTGCAAGGGCGGCTTGATCGGCTCCTTCCCGGCCTTGAACGCCCGGCCGAAAGAAACGCTCGATGCCTGGCTCAGCCAGATCAAGGCGGC
>CAZLPR010000339.1:0-2759 GCA_964561415.1 uncultured Dechloromonas sp.
CTCTTCGTGCCATTTATGAAGCTCAACCGGATCAGTTGTCCTATGCGTTTCGTCCACCACCAGCGTCTTGATCTCGGCTTCGGTCAGCACGAGATCGCCCATGCCCGCCAGACCGGCAAATACGTCAGCGCCGATGCCGTGGTCGGACGATTGGAGAAAATGCTGGCCATCGCCCAAGGCAGCAAGTGAGCTATCAGGTACGGTTTACGGAAGATGCCGAAGCCGATCTGGTCAGACTCTACGAATTCATCCTGACGAAAGATCAAACCGACTGGCCGCTGGCAAGCCGAGCGCTTGAAGCCATCAAAAATGGCATCCGCAGCCTGGAACTTTCCCCCTTCAGTTACCGCAAGGCCACTGCGGATAACCCATTTCTTCGAGAACTGATCATTCCGTTCGGCGCTTCCGGCTACGTCGCATTATTCGAGATCGACGATGAGCAGACTGTCACGATCCTGACGGTACGGCATCAGATGGAAGAGGATTACAACTGAAAGGCTACTGGCGCCGATTCAATCAACGCTACTTTTCATTTTTAGCCATTTTTTCCGGTTGACCGCAGCATTCCCTTTTCCGGCCGCCCAAGCGGCGGCTCAGTGAAAGCGAGCGACACTCACCACGACAAGTGCCAACATCAGCACGAATGAAACACTCTTCCAGAAGATCACCGGGTTGCGCTCGATCAGCGGCGGGCGGGTCTTGTTCAGGAATTCGTTATTCGGGTGATGGAGGTCGTAGACGAATTCGGAAAGCTCTTCATAACGCGCAAAGGGGTCAGGTTCGACGGCTTTGCGGATGGCGTCGTCGATCCAGGCGGGAATTTCGCGCTCTTCGTTGAGAACGGATTGATAGGCGAGCTTTTTCTGCGCAGCCTTCGTCCGCGACTTGGCCACTTCCGCGCCATAGGGCAATTTGCCGGAGAGCATCTGGTAGGCGATAACGCCAAGCGAGTAGATATCCGAGCGCGACGAGCCGTTTTCACCGAGAAAGTATTCCGGCGCGGCGTAGGCGGCCGAGCCAAGCAGGTTGATCTGTTCGATGGGGGAGGCGATTTCCATCACGCCGGCCACCCGCGTTGCACCGAAATCGATGATCTTCACCGTGCCGGTGCCGTCGATCATGATGTTGTCCGGCTTCAGATCCTGATGCACCATTTCGAGGCGGTGGAAGGCCTGCAACCCCTTGGCGATCTGCTCGACGAGGCCGCGCACGGCGGGCAGGTCGGGCTTCGGGTTGTCGATCATCCACTGGGCCAGGGTCTGGCCTTCGATGTATTCGGTAACGACATAAATAAAATTGCGTTTGCGCGTTTGCGAGCACGGCTTGAGAACGTGCGGGCTGTTGATGCGCTTGGCGATCCACTCTTCCATCAGGAAACGTTCGAGATGGGCCGGATTGGCTTGCAGGTCGACCGAGGGGGTCTTGATGACGACGCGCTCGCCGCTTTCGCCATCGACCGCCAGGTAGATATGGCTGCGGGCGCTGCCTTTGATTTCGCGGACGATCTGATAGCCGTCGAAACTCATCCGCGCCTCGAGTGGCGGCGGGAAGGGCTGCTCGGAGATCTGCCGATACATTTCGTTGGATTCGGGCGTTGGCAGTTCATCGATGCGGACGATCTGCAGGGTCAGGTTGTCGCCGCTGCCGCGTTGGTAGGCTGCTTCGACGATGGACCGGGCGGCATTATCGAGATTGCCGGCGCAGCTTTCGATAGCCGTTGCGACACAGGCTGCGTCAATGAATTCGTAGACGCCATCGGTGGCAAGCAGCAGCAGTTCGCCCTCTTCCAGCGGAAGCGCCTGGTAATCAATTTCGACCTTGCGGTCCATGCCCAACGCCCGCGCCAGATAGCTCTGCACTGACGAGACACGGACGCGGTGATCCTCGGTCAACTGTTCGAGCACCGCACCGCCCAGGCGGTAGATGCGCGCATCGCCGACATGGAAAAGGTGAGCTGTCCGCGACTTGAGAATGATGCCGCTGAAGGTGCAGACATAGCCGCGTTCCCGGTCGTAGCGATGCTGGCTCTGCTGGGTCTGCGAATGCAGCCAGGAGTTGGTGGCGACCAGCACGTGCTCGGCCGAGGTTTTGACCGACCAGGCATCCGAGGTGCAGTAATAATCTTCGAGAAAGGCGGTAACTGCCGCCTGGGCGGCTTCCTGGCTGACCGTGCTGCTGCTGATACCATCGGCCAGCGCGATGGCAATGCCCTTGCTGCCGAGTTGCGGCTCTTTGGGAACGAGCACGCCATGGAAATCCTGATTGATTTCCTTGCGGCCTTTGTCGGAATACTGCCCGGCAGTGATTTTTAGTTGGCGACTCATGGGATCAACCGAGAAATGGGAAAAGCCCCTAACCCGTTCGGGCAGGGGCTTTGAATGTACACGCGCCAGATCAGGCGGCGTTACGCTTCGGTGCAGTACGGATGTGGGTGGAATACAGCGTCAGGCCGACGAAAGCCAGACCGCCAACCAGATTGCCGAGCACGGTCGGGATTTCGTTCCAGACCATGTAGTCGTAGATCGAAAAATTGCCACCGAGCATCAGGCCCGACGGGAAGAGGAACATGTTGACGATGGAGTGCTCGAAACCCATGTAGAAGAAGACCATGATCGGCATCCACATGGCGACGACCTTGCCGGTCACGTTGGTGCAGATCATGGCGCAGACGACGCCGGTGGACACCATCCAGTTGCACAGCACGCCGCGGATAAACAGGGTCAGCATGCCGGCGGCGCCGTGTGCGGCGTAGCCGACGG
>CAZLPR010000340.1:0-2757 GCA_964561415.1 uncultured Dechloromonas sp.
CCTGAACGCGACGCATTGGATTGGCCCACTCGGGGTCGCGGGCGCCATGGGCGAAGAGAATGAGTGCAGTTTTCATGCAGTCAACTCTACCGCAAGAAAATCAGCAAGAGCACAAAATTGATCAACAGCGATGCTGCCGCAACGATCTTCCAAAGTTTGAGCGGATTGCGCTGAGCCAGAGGCTGCCGACTGGGCGCCGAAATTGGCCGGGCGGCGCCGCGTTCAAGCGCCAGCAGAAACTCCTCCGGCGTTTCGAAGCGATCTTTCGCCTGACGCGCCACCGCTTTCAGCAAGATATTTTCCAGCCAGCCGGGAATTTCTGGGCGCCAGCGTGTCGGGCGAATGGGGTCGCCAAATTTGGGCGTCTGGAACGGCTCGATTTCACCGTATGGATATTTGCGCGTCAGCAAGTAGTAAAGGGTGACGCCCGCCGCGTAGAGGTCGTGACCAGGCTGCGGCTCAGGATTTTCAAACAGCTCTGGCGCCATGTACGACGGCGTACCGGCCCGGCCGATCGGATCATCGGCCTTGCGCTCGGCCAGACTAACGGCCACCCCAAGATCAAGAATGCGCAACACGCCATCGAGTCCGAGATGAATATTGTCGGTCTTGATATCACGATGCACGATATCGAGGCGATGTAGCGCGGCAATCGCTTTGAGCAATGCAACGCCCAGTCGCACCGCCTCGCCGACCGGGAAGTGCTGGCCGGAATCGAGCCGGGCCTGCAGCGTTGCCCCGGCGTGCCAGGTCATCAGGTAATAGAGGCAACTGCGCTGTTCGTTCGGCACCACCTGTGGGAAAAATGGTGAAACGACACGCCTCGCCCGCCACTCTTCCATCAGCAGCGCGGCGACAGCACTCTGATCGCCTTGCTGCGAAGTTTGCAGTGTCTTCAAGACCAGTTGCTGGCTATTGCGCTGATTGCGCATGCGATAGAGCAGCGTCTCGCGAGCATCGTGCAACACCTCCTCGACTATCATCCCGTCAAGCTCATGCCCGACTTTGAGGCGATGCGGCAAGGGCAAACTGGCCGCACTGGCCAGACTGTCACGCAGACTGGCTGGCGGCAAACCCAGCACATCGACAACCACCGCCGTCGCATTATCGTGTCCGCCCTGAGCCAGCGCCAGGCTGCTCAGGGCCGCGGCAGCGGCCTGCGGTTCGGGGTGATCAAGCAACACCTCAACCATCAATGCATCGGGCAGCACGCCCCAAACACCATCGGAAACGAGCAAAAAACGGTCATCGAGAGCCAACTCGCCATCACCAAAATCGAGCAGCACACGCGGATCAAGGCCGATGGCGCGTGATAGCACGTTGTTCAGCTCGGGGTGCTCCCAGGTGTGATCGACCGTCATTTGCTGCATGCGGCCGTCCTGAAAACGGTAAATACGGCTATCGCCAATATGCGCTGTGTAGAAATGCCGACCGCGCAAGACCAGCACCGAGAGCGTCGTAGCCATGCCGGACAAATCGGCGTTACGGCCACCCTCGGCGATCACCCAGCGGTTGAGGGCTGTCGTCACCGTTTCGATGGCACGCGGCACGCCCCAGGTATCCGGTGTCGCAAAATAATCGGAGAGCAAGCCGCGCACGGTGTATTCAGAAGCCTCCCGGCCGCCCTTGTGGCCGCCAATACCATCGGCGACAGCGGCGATCACCCCTTTGTTTTCGAGATCCTGACCATCGGGCGTCGCGATACCGCAATAATCCTCGTTGCGCTCACGCGGCCCGGTGAGCGAGGCATAGCCGACTGCGATTTTTAATGGCATAAGTTTTTCGATCGAGGATTTAGCAATCGGAAACAAGCAGCCCTGGCGGACTCCTTGTTTCCTGTTTGACCCTGCATCCTAACGCCTCAATCCAGCCTTCTAGATTTTTGCGCTGGTCAGGTGACTGGCACCCCATGTGGTGCGCCAGCGGGTCTTGACGCCGGTCAGACCGACCAAAGCCAGCACCGCGAGCGCGGCAAAAATCAGAAAGCCGGCCTGATAACTGCCCGTCAGCTGCCTCGAGTAACCGAGACTGGAGGCGAGATAGAAGCCACCGACGCCGCCCGCCATGCCGACCAAGCCGGTCATGACGCCAATTTCCTTGCGGAAGCGTTGCGGCACCAACTGAAACACCGCGCCGTTGCCCATCCCCAAAGCGAGCATGGCACCGACGAAGGCAGCCACGGCCATCCAGGCTTCCGGCAGGTCGAAGCTGACGATGGCCAGGAAGATGGCGGCGAAGATGTACATCACGGTCAGCGACTTGACGCCGCCGATCCGGTCGGCGACGTTGCCGCCAATCGGCCGCACCAGCGAACCGGCGAAGACACAACCGGCGGTGAAGAAGCCGGCCATTTTCGGATCAAGCCCGTACTGGGTGTTGAAGTAGATAACCAGCGAGGAGGCCAGCCCGACGAAGCCACCAAAGGTTACCGAGTAGAAGAACATGAACCACCAGGCATCCTTGTCCTTGAGCACTTTCAGGTATTCGGCAAAAGTCTTCGGCGGCGGCGCATCGGGAGCATCCTTGGCCAAAATGACAAAGGCGATCAGTACGATGACCAGCGGAATAAGGACGATGCCGAAAACATTGACCCAGCCGAAGGCGGCCGCCAGACCCGGCGCAAACAGCGCGGCCAGCGCCGTACCGGGGTTACCGGCGCCGGCAATACCCATCGCCGTACCCTGATGTTCGGCCGGATACCAGCGCGAAGCGAGCGGCAGGGCGGCGGCAAAGGAGGCGCCGGCCACACCGAGGAAG
>CAZLPR010000341.1:0-1085 GCA_964561415.1 uncultured Dechloromonas sp.
CTGCGCCGGTTGCGGTCGACCGGCCAAGGGGGGCGGAAACAGAAACAAGCCGGCCGGAAATAAAGGCGACTATCCAGTTTGCAGCCAAGACAGAAGCGCCGCCAGCGGCGGAAATTCGCGAGCGGCCAACGGGTACTTTGGGAGTCAATAAGTCGGCTATCGCTCCGCCCAAGGCCGCACCAAAAAAAATCTACGAAAAACCTTATAAAAAGCCGTCGACCGCAGGAAACACGCGTTCGGCGCCAGCCTCGCCTTGGGCGAAGGCGGCTGGACAGGTTGCTGGCCGCGCTGCAACGCCTACTGCCGCGCCAGCAGAGCGTCGTCCGACGCCGGATGGCGTGCGGCTTTCCAAGGTGATGTCGGAGCGCGCCATGTGTTCGCGGCGCGAAGCGGACCTGTGGATTGAGCGCGGCTGGGTGTTTGTTGATGGTGAGCGGATATCGGAATTGGGCAGTCGGATCAAGCCTGATGCAGAAATTACCATCTCCAAGGAGGCCAAGTACGATCAGGCCAAGCAGGTCACGATTTTGCTCAACAAGCCGGTGGGGTACGTATCGGGTCAGCCTGAGCCGGGCTGTACGCCGGCCGTGACGCTGATCACAGCGGAATCGCAGGTCCGGCAGCAGGGCGTTCCAGAATTCAAGCCGTGGATGTTGCGCGGTCTGGCACCGGCCGGGCGGCTCGATATCGATTCAACCGGTTTGTTGGTGCTGACGCAGGATGGTCGAGTCGCCAAAAAGCTGATTGGTGAAGATAGCGAAGCGGAAAAAGAGTATCTGGTTCGGGTTTCCGGCGAGATGATCAAGGGCGGGCTGAGGTTGCTGCAGCATGGGCTTGAACTTGATGGCAAGCCGCTCAAGCAGGCCTGGGTCAAGCAGTTGAATGAAGATCAGCTGCACTTCATTCTGCGTGAAGGCAAAAAACGCCAGATTCGCCGGATGTGCGAGTTGGTCGGACTGACCGTGATCGGCTTGAAGCGGGTACGGATTGGCCGGGTCAAACTGGGCGACATGCAGATTGGTCAATGGCGCTTCTTGCGGCCAGACGAGTCGTTCTAAATTTTTCCCGTTTAAAAGCCGCTGAAA
>CAZLPR010000341.1:1095-2155 GCA_964561415.1 uncultured Dechloromonas sp.
CGGTTCCAAGATGTTTGGGCTTTGTCCACAAATAAGCCGCTGAAAAGCGGCTTTTTAACGGGCGCAAAATGTCTGATCAGGCTGGTTTGTTGCCGATCATTACGGTTGCTTCGCCTTCGATCACCACGGTTTCGCCAACTTTGCAGATGGTTTCGAGAATCACACGTTTCTTGGCGGCGATGACTTCCTTGACGGTGACCGTGGTCTTGACCGTATCGCCGGGGCGAACCGGTGCTTTGAATTTCAGCGTTTGGGCCAGGTAGATGGTGCCGGGGCCGGGCAGATGGGCGCCGAGGACGGCGGAGATGAAACTGGCTGACAGCATGCCGTGGGCGATACGGCCACCGAAGGCGGTAGTTTTGCCGAACTCTTCGTCGAGGTGAACCGCATTGGTGTCGGTGGAGACGCCGGCAAAGAGGACAATATCGGCATCAGTGATGGTTTTGCCGATGCTCGCATTCATGCCGGGTTGCAGGTCTTCGATGTAATAAGTCATGGCTGTTTTCCTGTGGGTTATGAAATTTGTGGGCTGAACTTTAGCACGTCATTCGGTGCGTAGCGCCTCCACCGGGTCGAGCCGGGCGGCGCGTCTGGCCGGCAGAACGCCGGCGGCGAGGCCGATGACAATGGCGACAGCCTCCGCGAGCAGGACGAAGATGAGCGGCGTGTGCACCGGTAGCGCCGGTAAGGCGAGATGAATCAATTGCGCCAGGCTGTAGCCGAGAAGCAAGCCGAGAAAGCCGCCGAGGGCCGAGAGGGCAACGGCCTCTCCGAGAAAAAGCAGCAAAATTGTCCGCCGAGACGCCCCGAGGGCGACCAGCAGGCCGATTTCGCCGGTGCGTTCGGTGACGGCGATGGTCATGATGGTGACGATGCCGACACCGCCCACTAACAATGAAATGCCCCCGAGCGCGCCGACGGCCATGGTCAGCACATTCAGGATATTGGACAGCGTTTTCAGCATCTCTTCTTGCGTGATGAGGGTGAAATCCTCGCGACCGTGGCGGGCGGTTAGGCGTTCCTTGATGACTGCGGCGACGCTGGCTGAAGGCACGCCTTC
>CAZLPR010000341.1:2165-2754 GCA_964561415.1 uncultured Dechloromonas sp.
GGCGACGTTGATTTCATCAACCCCTTCACGATTGAACAATTCCTGGGCGCGGGCGGTTGGAATGAAGGCGGTGTCGTCGAGGTCAATGCCGAGAAACTGGCCTTTCGGCGCCATCACGCCAATCACCCGGAAATGCAGGCCGCCGATGCGCAGGCGCTGGCCGAGCGGGTTTTCGCTGCCAAACAGCTCGGTTTTGACCTTCGACCCGAGGACGACGAAAGCGCGGGCGCTGGTTTCATCGTCGGGAGGTAGAAATTGACCACTTTGTACGGT
Source organism: uncultured Dechloromonas sp. (assembly GCA_964561415.1). Taxonomy (GTDB): domain Bacteria; phylum Pseudomonadota; class Gammaproteobacteria; order Burkholderiales; family Rhodocyclaceae; genus Azonexus. The sequence goes on from CAZLPR010000341.1 coordinate 2,439, forward strand.
CGACCGGAAGATTCTGGGTAAATTTGCATTGACGCCATAAATCAGCGTCCGTCGCGTCCGGCCATTACCTTCCACTTCGGCGTTGCCGCGGACGTTGGGTGTAACGGCGAGGACATGGGGCAGGCGTTCGAGTGATTTCGCATCTTCCAGCGAGAGCGGCCGGGCGCTGGATGGCAGGCCGGAAGGCGAGCCGCCGGTTTTGGTTTTGCCGGGCATGGCGGAGATGACATTGGTGCCGAACTGGGTGAATTCACCGAGCACGAAGCGGTGGATGCCTTCGCCGATCGAGGTGAGCAGGATAACGGCCGCGATGCCG
>CAZLPR010000342.1:0-2375 GCA_964561415.1 uncultured Dechloromonas sp.
AAACGCCGGCCGAGCCGCCGTTGCGTTCCGACTACGCGCTTATCGCCTGGGGGCTGGCGATTGTTGGATTGATACTGGCCATCCTGCGCCGGCTCTTGGCATAATCCGCCTGTGCTCGCCTACATCGTCCGTCGCCTCCTTTATGCCATCCCAATTCTGATTGGGGTGAATCTGATCACCTTCGCCTTGTTTTTCGTCGTCAATACGCCGGATGACATGGCGCGCATGCAGCTTGGCGTCAAGCGCGTCACCCCGGAGGCGATTGAAAAATGGAAAGTCGAGCGCGGTTACGACAAGCCACTGCTGATCAATGCCCATGCCAGCGGCATGGCAACGCTGACCGACACGGTTTTCTTCCAGAAATCAGCGCTGATGTTTGTCGGTGATTTCGGCCGGGCCGAGGACGGCCGCGATATTGCCCGCGAAATCAGTGCCCGCATGGGGCCGTCGCTGGCCATCGCGCTGCCGACCTTCATCCTCGGCTTGTTTGTTACGGTGACTTTTGCGCTGACGCTGGCTTTCTTTCGCGCCACCGCCTTCGACTTTTGGGGCGTTGTTTTATGTGTCGCGATGATGTCGATTTCCGGCTTGTTTTACATCATTGGCGGCCAATATTTGATCAGCAAAGTCTGGCGGCTGGTGCCGATTTCCGGCTTTGGCGACGGACTGGATGCCTGGCGTTTTCTCATTTTGCCGGTGCTGATCGGCGTCGTTTCCGGTATTGGCTCCTCGGCGCGCTGGTATCGCACCATCTTTCTTGAAGAAGTCGGCAAGGATTACGTGCGCACGGCGCGAGCCAAAGGTTTGCCGGAAACCGTGGTGTTCTTCCGCCATGTGCTGCGTAATGCGCTGATTCCGATCCTGACCGGGGTCGTTGTCGTCATTCCGCTGCTCTTCATGGGCTCGCTGCTCACCGAATCATTTTTCGGCATTCCCGGCCTCGGGAGCTACACCATTGATGCGATCAACGCCCAGGATTTCGCGGTCGTGCGTTCGATGGTCTTCATCGGTTCGCTGCTCTACATCGTCGGCCTGATCCTGACCGATATTTCCTACACCCTGGTCGATCCGCGGATTCGCTTCGCATGATGGCGTTCCAGATCGTCGTTCTCTGGTCGGATGTGCTGATCTGGCTGCTCGTTGCCGGCAGCATCGGGCTGGCGCTGTTGATCGCCAATAATCCGCCGCTGCTCGCTGCCTGGCGACGCGTCGGGGCGAATCGCATCGGCATGGCCTCAGGCGTCATTCTGCTGGCGTTTATCCTGATCGGCCTGCTCGATTCGCTGCATTACCGCGCCCAACTGGAGAGCAAGCCTGGCCAACCGGCTATTTATGCCGTCGAGGTGCTCTCCGCATTCGATGCGCTAGTCACGCCGTTGCGCACGCAGCATGAAAAAACCTACTCCGAACCTTTCGCAACGCGCCTTTACGCCAAGGAAACGATCGATCTGCCCGGCCAGCCTGCGGTCCGCGATTATCCGCGTTTGAAATACGGTGGGGCGCATCTCGGCGAGCGGGAAAGTGAACTGGCCGCCGATGTCGGTATGACCGCCTTCCGTGCGGCGGCACTGGCTTTTTTCGTTTGGCTGGGCGTGGCGGGTGGCGTTTCTCTGGCGGTGGGGAAAGGTGCGGGCTGGCAAAAAATCTGGCGCGGCGAAACGGCTTTTGCCTGGAATGCCGTATTGATCATGTTCAGTTTGATCTTGCTGTTTGGCCTGCCGCTCTTTTCGCTCTCCGGCCAATATCACGTATTCGGCACCGACAAGGTGGGGCAGGACGTGCTTTATCAGGTGTTGAAAAGTGTACGCACCGGCTTGATCATCGGCCTGCTCACGACCTTGGTGATGTTGCCGATGGCGGTGCTGCTCGGTATCGTCGCCGGCTATTTCCGCGGCTGGGTCGATGACCTGATCCAGTACATTTACACCGTCCTCAGCTCGATCCCCGGCGTGCTGCTTATCGCCGCCGCCGTGCTGATGATGCAGGTCGTCATCGACACCCATCCGGAATGGTTTTCCACGGCGGCCGAGCGGGCCGATCTGCGCCTGCTGGCGCTTTGTTTCATCCTCGGTATCACCAGCTGGACCGGGCTGTGCCGCCTGCTGCGCGGCGAAACGCTGAAACTGCGTGAACTGGAATACATTCAGGCGGCGCAGGCTTTTGGCGTCGCCAACGGGCGGATCATCGTTCGCCACATTTTGCCGAATCTGATGCACATCGTCATCATCGCGCTGGTGATGGATTTTTCCGGGCTGGTACTGGCCGAGGCCGTGCTGTCCTATGTCGGCATCGGTGTCGATCCGAGCATGACCAGCTTTGGCACGATGATCAACAGCGCCCGCATGGAACTGGGCCGCGAGCCGGTCGTCTGGTGG
>CAZLPR010000342.1:2385-2749 GCA_964561415.1 uncultured Dechloromonas sp.
CATTTGCCGCGATGTTCATCCTCGTTCTTGCCGCCAATATTTTTGCCGACGCGGTGCGTGACGCGTTTGACCCGAGAGCCGCATGATTAACCAATCCAGACGCGGCAACGCGGCATTCTTGAGGAATGGAATCCTTGCTTTTCTCCGTACCTCTGCGCTTTGCGTTGAAAAATTCCATGTCTGATCCGCTACTTTCCATCAAAAACCTCCACCTCGGCTTCACGGCAGGGCGCCAGACGCTGGCTGCGGTCGACGGCATTTCCTTCACTATTTCTGCCGGCGAAGCCTTTGCGCTGCTCGGTGAGTCCGGCTGCGGCAAGTCGGTCACGGCGCAGGGCATCATGCGTCTGTTGCCAAGCGCCGG
>CAZLPR010000343.1:0-1627 GCA_964561415.1 uncultured Dechloromonas sp.
CACGGGAATGGGCGAGGCAAGAATTTCCTTGATGATGTCGCGCATCGCTGTATCCAGGCCGCCGGGCGTGTCGATCTGGACAATGACCAGGGCCGCCTGACGCGCTACGGCCTGCTGCAAACCACGCTCAAAATAATCGGCACTGGCCGGCGTGATCGCCGCATCCAGTTTGAGGATGGCAACGCTCGGCTCGGCCGCCTGCGCCAGCATGGGCCAGAAAAAAATCATCAGGAACAGGCGGACATGAGCCACGTTGAGCCGATCCGTGCATGCGTCAGTCAGGCGGGGGCGGGGAAGAGAAAGCCGGCCGGCTTACTGGCCCTGCATTGCTGCGTTGCCGGCGGCGTCTTCGGGCGTCCAGTAGAAATACAGATCGCGCCTTCCCCGCTCCTGCACGGTGACTGATTTGCGCTGCGCTTTGTCGCCGTAATTCGCGCTGACGCGGTAGCTGCCGGCGGGCAGTCGGGCAAAAAATATCGGCCCCGGCGAGTTGACGTCGAGGATCAATTTGCCTTTGGCGTCATCGATCCGCACCTTGATATCGGCCAGATATTCACCGCTCCCGCGGACGGCAAAAACCATGTGCAGGTTGTAGGTTGCCGCCAGTTCGGCAACCGGGTCGTCTTCCCCAATGCCGCGGCTTTCATAAGGGATAGCAGCCTCCGCCGCGGCGCCCGTTGCCGGCTGTGCATGCGGCATCATGCTGATGCAGGGCGGCCCGGAGGTTTCCATACAGGGCATCTGCGCGGCGCGACGCTGCCTCGCCTGACGTCGTGGTTGCATCATGTTGCTGCGGTCAACCGCATTTTGCTGGGCAATTTGGCGAATGAACGGATCGTTTTCTGCCGCAGCAGCCAGGGAAAGCGCGCCGGATAGATGGGCCAGCAGCAGCGCGAAAAGCGTCCAGATGAATTTCGGCATGACATCCTCCTGAAGGTAATGGGCGCCAATGGTCGGGTCAAAAACATGGCTGGCCGAGGTTCTGAGTCTAAGGAAATGCGATTGGCGTGAAATGCTGTGAATACGGTATTTGCACTAGGTGTTTACCGGGGGCGGCCGGTGTATTTTTCGCTGCGCTTCTGTTGGACGCACGCCGGCTTTACGATTAAAGTCCCGACGGATTTTTAAATCAACACCCGTTTTGAAGGATTGTTTATGCAAGCTTTGTTTTCCCCTGCCGTCGCATTGATGAACCGCTTGCGCTATCCGAGCAAGTTTTTGCTGCTTGGCCTGGCGGTCGGTGCGGTTGTCTTGCTCCTGCTCTTTACCGTGGTGCGGAGTGAGATGCAGCAGATCGACCTGGCCACGCATGAACTGGCCGGGGTCGAGAGGCTGAAGCCGATCAACCGCTCGACGCAGTTCATTCAGCAGCACCGCGGCTTGTCGGCTGGCTTGCTCGGCGGCAATGAAGCGATGCAAGAAAAACGTGCCGCGATAGAAAAGGCGGCAGCGGCGGCCCTGCAGGCAACCGATGCCAGCTTGTCGCCCGCGTTGCGCGACAGTGGCGACTGGAAAAAGATCCAGGCCGACTGGGAAACCCTGCGCCGCCAGGGGCTGACCTGGAGCGTGGCCGATAACATCAAGGCGCACACCGGGCTGATCGACCTGTTGCTGCAGTTCATGGCGG
>CAZLPR010000343.1:1639-2746 GCA_964561415.1 uncultured Dechloromonas sp.
CCGATGAGGCGCAACTGTCGCTTGATCCGGCGATCGAGACTTTTTACATGATGGATACCGTGGTGCTGAAAATGCCGGCCATGCTCGAACGGATGGGGCAGACCCGGGCTCGCGGTGCCGGTGTGCTGGCGAAAAAAGAACTTTCGCCGCAGATGAAGATTGACATGTCTTTGACGCTCGCCGAGATGTCGAACACTTTGCGGGCCCAGAATATCAATCTGCAAAAGGTGATGCACTACGCCCCCAATTTGCAGGGCGCCCTGGCTGGCCCGGGCAAAGCGTTCTCGGAGAGTGTCGAAAATGTGCTCTCGCTGGTCCGGGAAGATATTCTGTCGGAGCGTTTCCTCACCCCTTCGTTCGAGTATTTTGCGCTGACCACGAAAATTATCGACGCCGGTTACCAAACGATGTTCGATGTGCTGATCGTCGAACTGGAGCAACAGATCGACAAGCGCAAAGAGGCGTTGGAGCAGGAAATGCTGGTCATGCTGGTCGTCAGCTTCGGGGTGCTCGCCCTGGTCGCCTATCTGGCGATCGGCATGTACTACTCGGTGATCAATAGCGTCGGCATTTTTTCATCGGGCGCCCGCCGCCTGGCTGACGGTGATCTGACCGTTCAGTTTGCGATGGCCGGCCATGATGAGTTGCACGCGGCCGGTAACAACTTTAACGAGATGGCGCAGTCTTTCCGCACCTTGCTGCGCCATATCCAGCAGGAGGCGCAGCAGTTGCGGGGCGCCGCCGAACAGCTGGCCACGGCGAGCCAGCAGATTTCCGGCAGCACCAGCGCCCAGAGCGATTCCGCTTCGAGCATGGCGGCTTCGGTCGAGGAAATGACCGTCGGCGTCGACCACATTGCCAAAAATGCCCAGGATGCGCAGACCTACTCCCGCGAGTCGGATGCGGTGGCGGCAGAGGGCAGCCGCATCGTTCAGGGCGTGGTTAAAGAGATCCTCGGGATCGCCGAGACGGTTAACCAGTCGGCCGCCGCCGTTGAGGCCCTGGGGCAGCAATCCGGACAGATTTCGGCGATTATCGGCACGATCAAGGAGATCGCTGACCAGACCAATTTGTTGGCATTGAATGCGGCGATCGAAGCGGCGCGGG
>CAZLPR010000344.1:0-2742 GCA_964561415.1 uncultured Dechloromonas sp.
GCGCAGTAGCGGATATTCAACGTTCTCGGCTGCCGAGAGGACCGGCAGCAGGTTGAAGGTCTGGAAGATGAAGCCGATGGAATGGGCGCGCAAGTCGGATAACTGGTTGGCGCTGAGGGCTGAAACATCCTGATCGTTCACAAAAATTTTGCCGCTGGTGGGTTTGTCGATGCAGCCAATCAGATTCAGCAGTGTCGTCTTGCCGCTGCCGGAAGGGCCGGAAATGGCGAGGAAGACGCCGGGCTCAACGGCTAGTGTTATATCATGCAGCGCGTGGACGGTCTGTTCGCCGAGCTGAAAGTCCTTGGAAACGTGATCGATTCGTACAACGCTCATGGCAGCTTGTTACCGTCAGAGTTAATGCCAAAGCAATGCGGGAGAATGGGCATGTTACGCAGTGGCACCGAGGGGCTGAAAATGAATTTCCGTGTTCTGATTTCCGGCATTTTTCTGATGCTCCAGACTTTTACTGCGCTGGCGGAAGATGCCGGCGCGGCCCCGGTTGATGATTCATATGCCCGCAGTATAGTGGAAAAGGCGGATCAGGTTCGCTTCCCGGCGGAGGGTTTTCAGGTCGATATTGCAATCAATACAAACCAGCCGGACCAGCAGATCGAAACGCGTAAATACCGGGTTTTGCAAAAAGGGAATGAAAATACGGTTGTGATGGTGACCGAGCCGGCGTCGGAGCGCGGCCAGATTATTTTGATGAAAGGGCGCGATCTTTGGGTATTTATGCCGGAAGTTTCCCAGCCGGTACGAATCTCGCTAGCCCAGCGCCTGACTGGGCAAGTCGCAAATGGTGATCTGGCACGGGCCAATTTTGCCGCTGATTACCATCCGAAAGTTTTGCGCAACGAAACGATCAAGGGTGAAAACTACGTTGTTTTGGCGTTGACCGCAGTCGATCGCTCGGTGACTTATCAGAAGGTCATTTACTGGGTCAATGAGAAAAACGCCTGGCCGCTGAAGGCGGAGTTTTATTCGCTCTCCAACCGTTTGCTGAAAAAAAGCAGTTATGAAAATTTCCAGATGCTGGCCGGCAAGTTGCGGCCAACCCGCCTGGTGATGGAAGATGCCTTGCGTAGCGGCGAGGTGTCGACGCTGGAATATCGCGAGATGAAACTGCGCGAACTGCCGGATAAGGTATTTACCAAGGATTACCTGAAGAAGCTTTCGGAGTAGGTTCGTGGTTCGAGGACTTTGAGGCGTGCCGCCTGCCACTGAGCGTTGCTGTGCCGGTGTGATGATTGATACTGACTAATATTGAAAAATTTATGAACAAAATTCTTCCCGTTGTACTTTCCGGCGGCTCTGGCACCCGCTTGTGGCCGCTTTCGCGTGAGAAATATCCCAAACAGTTGTTGCCGCTGGTCGATGACCTTTCCATGTTGCAGGCGACGATTGCCCGGATGGACGGTATCGCCGGGCTGGCTGAGCCTTTGCTGGTTTGCAATGAAGAGCACCGATTTGTCGTGGCCGAACAGATGCGCCTGCTCGGTAAGCGCGGCAAGGTGCTGCTCGAGCCGTTTGGCCGCAACACCGCCCCGGCGCTGACGCTGGCCGCGTTGTGGGCGCAGGAGCAAGGCGATGATCCGGTCATGGTCGTCATGCCGGCCGATCATGTCATTCTCGATGCGCCGGTGTTTCGTGACACCGTGACCAAGGCGGCCTTGCTCGCCGAACAGGGCTTTGCCGTGACTTTCGGCATTACGCCGGACTGCCCCGAAACCGGCTACGGCTATATCCAGCAAGGCGCGCCGCTGGCCGGCGATAGCGGTGCGTTCAAACTGGCGCGTTTTGTCGAGAAACCTGACCGCGATACGGCCCAAACCTATCTCGATGCCGGCGATTTTCTCTGGAACAGCGGTCTCTTTGTCATGCGCGCCTCGACCTGGATCAATGCGCTGGGTATTTGCCGGCCGGATATCCTGGCGGCCTGCCGCGCTGCTTTGCTGGGCGAAACGGCGGATGGCGATTTTGTTCGCCTCGACCGTGCGGCTTTTGAAAAATGTCCCGCCGATTCGATCGACTACGCCGTGATGGAGCGCCTGACCACTGGCCAGGCCGGCTTGCCGGAAAGTCTGGTCATTCCGTTAGCGGCCGGCTGGTCGGATGTTGGCGCCTGGGATGCGTTGTGGAAGGTTTTGCCGAAATGCGGCGAAGGCAATGCAACGCGCGGCGATGTCATGCTTGAGGGCTGCCGCGACACGCTGGTGGTTTCCGAAAGCCGTCTGGTCGCCTGTATTGGCTTGTCCAACCTGATCGTGGTCGAGACGGATGATGCCGTGCTCGTCGTCCACCACGATGCAACGCAGGATGTGAAGAAAATTGTCGATCGCCTGAAAGCCGACAAGCGTTCAGTAGCGCAATGGCACCGCAAGGTTTACCGGCCGTGGGGCTGGTATGACGGCGTTGATGCGGGGGAGCGTTTTCAGGTCAAGCGGATTGGCGTCAAGCCGGGGGCTTCGCTCTCGCTGCAAATGCACCATCACCGGGCCGAGCACTGGATTGTGGTGAGCGGCACGGCGCGGGTGACCAAAGGTGAGGAGGTGTTTCTGGTGACGGAAAACCAATCGACTTACATTCCGCTTGGCGTCAAGCATCGGCTGGATAATCCGGGCATTGTGGCGCTGGAAATGATCGAGGTGCAGTCCGGTAGCTATCTGGGCGAAGACGACATCGTTCGCTTCGAAGATACCTACGGGCGCAGCTAATCAGTCGAAAAGCAGGGCCGCCGCG
>CAZLPR010000345.1:0-2731 GCA_964561415.1 uncultured Dechloromonas sp.
CGTCCTGGGCAATCCGGCGCTGATCATCGCCGGCATCGTCGTCGGCGCAGCGGGTACGCTGCTCACCCAGTTGATGGCCAAGGCGATGAACCGGCCGATCTCGAACATCCTGTTCACGCCGATGACCGGCGGTGGCGGTACTGGCGAAGCGATTGAAGGAACGCTGAAGGAACTGAGCGCGATCGATGCGGCAGCGATGATGCGTTATGCCGGCAAGGTCATCATCGTGCCCGGTTACGGCATGGCCGTGGCCCATGCCCAGCACAAGGTGTGGGAGATGACCTCGATTCTGGAAGAGGCCGGGGTCGAGGTGAAGTTCGCCATTCACCCGGTGGCCGGACGCATGCCGGGGCATATGAATGTGCTGCTGGCCGAGGCCGGCGTGCCTTACGACAAGATTTTCGACCTCGAGGAAATCAACGGCGAATTCGGCCAGACCGATGTGGCGCTGATCATCGGCGCCAACGACGTGGTCAACCCGAGCGCCCGTACCGACAAGTCGAGTCCGATCTACGGCATGCCGATTCTCAATGCCGATCAGGCACAGAACGTTATCGTCATCAAACGCGGCAAGGGAACCGGCTATTCCGGGGTCGAAAACGCGCTGTTCTATACCGACAATTGCCGCCTGCTGTATGGCGATGCCCAGCCGATCACCGGACAGATCATTCAGCATTTGAAGGCGATGGGCTAAGACAAAGGTAATACTCTAGAGAGCATGCTCCGCTCGTATAATGCGGCTTGTCGACTGGATGGAATAAAACATGAAACGACTCGATGACCTTCTTCTCTGGCTGCTGGTTGCGCTTTGCCTGGCACTTTGGGTTGCGAGCCAGATGACCGGCCCGCTCTCGACACATTGGTTTTTGCTGCTGGCCATTACGCTTTGCGGGGTTTCGTTCTTTTCATTTGATCAACGGCGACGCTGGAAAAAGCGGCAAAACGGCTATATCACCGAACTGAATGCGGTGATGTCGGAGTACAACACCCTCTCCAACGAAGCCATGTCGCATGCCGAAATGCAATTTACCTCACTTGAAAAGGACATGCTCGAGGCGCAGGAGATCATTCGTGCCTCAGTCAGCAAGCTATCCGGCAGCCTGACCGGCCTCGAATCGCAATCCTCCGATCAGCGCCAGATTCTCCGTTCCCTGATCGAGGAAATGCTGCAAATGACCGGCTCGGATAATGTGCAGGCACAGGGGCAAGCCGGCTTGCAACGCTTCTTTGATGAAACGAATACCTTGATCGGCGAGTTCGTCAGCAAGATGGACCAACTGCGCTCAACCAGTGCGGGCGTTGCCGCCAGCTTCGATCAAATGCAGGTCCAGGTTGGGCAAATTACCAACACGCTCAATGACATTTCGGGCATCACCAAGCAAACTGATTTGCTGGCCCTGAACGCTGCCATCGAAGCCGCCCGGGCCGGCGATGTCGGGCGCGGCTTTGCCGTCGTCGCCGACGAAGTGCGCAAGTTGGCGGCACGGACCGGGGAATTCAACGTCGATATCCGCCAGGCGCTGGGCGACATTCTCAAATCACTGCAGGAAGTCGGCATTCGGGTCGCTGGCGCGACCAATATCGACATGAGCATTGCCGACAAATCGCGCGCCACCCTGAAAGATTTGGGTGATGAACTGCTCAGCCTGACCCAAACCGCCCGCCAGCATTCCGACCACATCACTGCCGTGACTGAACAAATGCACAACCTGACGCAGGAAGGCGTCATGGCCATGCAGTTTGAAGACATCGTCACCCAGATGATGAGCCGCATCAGCCAGCGCACGCTCAACGTCGGCGAATACATGCACGCTTTTCTCAGCCTGCACAACGACCAAGGGCAGACCAACGGCCTGCAACGCTTCCGTCAGCGCAGCGAGCTACTGGTTCAATTGCTGGTCAATTCGCATGTCAAAGCCGATGCCCTGCGCACCCATACGCATGGCGCGACGAAATCGGCCGAAGGCGACAACGATGGTGATATTGAACTGTTCTAAAGGCTCGCAAGGGGTTAATTGAGGCATCCCCTTGAGGCATCTTTTTCCCAACGCAATTTTCCCAACGCAAAATTGGACGCAAGATACCCTGGGATACCCAGCCCTGATTGGCAAAAACAAAACCACATTGCCCGTGCCTGAGCAAAAACCCGGCACCGGCAAATGGGGAACAGCCCATCACTTGATGCGCATGTCGTTCTTGACCGAGGTCACACCGCCGACCTTCCTGGCCACTTCAACAGCCTTGTTTGCCATGGCCGCCGAGCTGACGAAACCGCTGAGCTGAACGACGCCCTTGAAGGTCTCGACATTGATTTCGGTCACCTTCAGCGTTGGCTCACCAAGAATGGCCGCCTTGACCTTGGCGGTAATGACGCTGTCGTCCACATACTCGCCAGCACCCTCCTGTTTTGCCGTCGAAGAACAGCCGACGGCCGCGACCAAGGCAACAGCGAGGCAAACTGCGGAAAGATACTTGCCGATCTTGTTCATGATTGACGCTCCACGGTGGTTGAAAAAATTTATTCTGCTGCGCCGTACCGCGCATGAGCGCTAATGCGCCCAGCGAGCCATGCAAATATGCGCCTCCCATTCAGGCCAACAATCACGATCAAAAAGGAAGGCCGCTGGCCAGGCCTGAAGTTGCTTGAACATCTTCAACATCGTAAAAGTTGCCACATTCACCCCTGCACGCTCGCCAGCAGTTTTTCATAAGCAGCGGTGAAAAACTGCAC
>CAZLPR010000346.1:0-2730 GCA_964561415.1 uncultured Dechloromonas sp.
GTTCAGCGCCAGCACCATCGGCACGCCGAGTTCAGCCAGGAGCGCCGTCAGCGTCAAGGTGCGGCGCAAATTCTTGGCATCGCCGACTTGCACCAGGCAGTGGATTTTTTCGTGGAGCAGGGCGCGCATCGTGGCCCGCTCGTCGTCGCTACGCGAGGGCAGGGAAAGCACGCCCGGGGTATCGAGCAAGATGGCTTCACGGTTGAAGCGGGCGCTCGCCCGGGTGACTTCAACGGTCGTGCCGGGGTAGTTGGAAACGTTGACGTAAGCGCCGGTCAGGCGGTGAAAAAGTACCGATTTGCCGACGTTGGGGTGGCCGATGAGCAGGATGGCGGTGAGGGCGGAAGTGGTCACGAGAGAATGTTTTCAGGCGTTGCAAAATGGGCCGGCCAGTGCCGAGGCGGAAGGTACTCTACGCCCGGCGCTGTTGACCGTTGATAATTTTTGCTAATTTATGACCTGAGCAAATAAATAAACTGTAGCCGCAGGGCGGCAAGGTTTTTGGGCAACGTTTGCGGTCGACCGTGAAAATGGCCCGAAAATGCCGGCTGCCTTAAGTTGTCATGGCGCTCGCCTGTTTTGAAGCGATTGTTGGGCGCTATCAATTAGCGGCTGCCGGGACCGGTTTTTGTTTCTATGGTCGTGTTTCGGAGTGATGGCGTTTCGCGCTTTTCAATGCGCTCGCCACTGTCAGCGAAGTTTCAGCTCAGGCAGGTAAGGGCGCTGGCGTCATCGGCGAGCGGCCGGTTGAGAGATAGGTTTCGCAACGCTCGATATATTCGCGGGTGCTTTTGGGCATGGGAGTGCGGGCACGGGCGATGTAAAAGACCAGGTCGCGGCCGTTGCGAATGAGTTGCAGGCCATCTGAAATGCTGTGGCGGACAGCGGCCGTCGTGCCGATCACTACCGGATGCGGTTGTGGCGCAAAGTTGGCCAGGCGTTCGGCGGCGGTGACGAGCAAGGCCCAGAGGTCAAAAATCTCGGGGTCGGTGCGTAGCGTTTCGGCTTTGATCTTGGCGGCATTGGCAAAGTCGAGAATCGGGGCGGCAATGTTTGCAAAGGCCGGAATCCGGGTGAAGTTGCGGATCATCGCCTGGGCGATTTTGTCGATGTCGCGCATGCTCTGGCCAATCTTGATGTAGCGACTTTCGTAAAAGTCCTCGACCGGTATTGAGAAGGCGCGGAAAGGCTCGCCCCAGAGTTCGTCGATGCCTTCTTCGCCGCTGCGATGCAGCACGAAATGTCCGAGTTCCATCGCTTCCAGCAGGCAATTGCCACATTCCCGCATCAGGGCATCGTCGCTGCGAATTTCGATGCCTTCACTCTGCAATTCAACCAGTTTGCGAAAGATGTCGGTCGCCCGGTTGAATAGCGCCCCGGCGAGCATGGCGGCTTTGACCCGGCGGCGAGCGTTGTCGGTTTCCTCGGTATAGGTTTTTCGCGCTTCGGCCAGGCGAGTGCCGGGAATATTCAGGCCATGTTCGGTGTGGTTGAACAGGCGTCGGGTCAGTGCCTCGATCAGGCGTTTTTTGGCATCCAGCGAATCGGCCGGTACGGGATAGGTTTTGATCCAGTAGCCATCATAAAAAACGCGCTCCTCGCCCCCGATGATCCGGCGCGTGCCTTCCGGCGGCGGATTTTCAGGGTGATTCGGGATTTCCAGTTGCAACACGGTATCCATGATTTGAGGCATCTGAGTTTTTGGCTAACGTTAAATCTCAAGCAAAAGTCATGCTGTGCAGCATAAAAGGCCAGGTTGCGCTTGGCTTTTTCTCAAGATTTTGATTCTTTTGAAATAATCGTCGTCAGCGATCAGGCGTGTAAGGACTTTGTTGCTTCATTTTAGTGCGCTGGCACTGTTTTTGCGGCAATAAAAAGCCGCCCCTGTTAGCGGGCGGCGAATTATAACTGGGTGCGGCAAGGCGACTGTTTGATCCCGCTCAGCCTTTGAATTTTGCGGTGAGCGTGGCAACCCGCTGACCAAACAGCCGGGCGGTTTCAAGGTCGCCAAGCAGCATTTCTTCCGGGCTGCTGTCGGAGGGCGACTGGGCCATGGCGCCGCTGAAGGAGCCGACATAATTGATGTCGTTGCGCTGCGCGGCCTTGGTGTTCGAGGGCAGCATGCCGGTGCCGACCCAGATGCCGCTGTGCTGCATGGCCAGCGTGAATAAATAGTGCAGCGTCGAGAGCTTGTCGCCGTTCATCGTCGCACTGTTGGTGAAGCCGGCAAAAACCTTGTCTTTCCAGACCTGGCTGAACCATTGTTTGCTTGAGGCATCGGCAAATTTCTTGAACTGCCAGCTGACGCTGCCCATGTAGGTCGGGCTGCCCATGATGATGGCGTCGGCAGCGTTCAGCGTCTCCCAGCCGCCTTCAGGCAGGTTGCCTTCGGCGTCGACGGCGATTAGTTCGGCACTGGCGCCTTGCGCAACAGATTGCGCCATGCGCAGGGTGTGGCCGTAGCCGGAATGGAATACAACGGCAATTTTGGTCATGCGAGTTTCCTTGGTGGGTCAGGTAAAAATCAGGGAGCGAGATCGAAGAACAGGACTTCGGCATCCTGCGCGTTATTCAGCGTCAGGCTGGTTTCGTTGGCGAGCAGTGCGGCATCGCCTTTTTGCAGGTTTTGGCCGTTGACCGCAAGCGTGCCTTTGACGACGTGGAGATAGGCCTTGCGCGCCGGGTTCAAGGGCCGGCTTGCGCTTTCGCCGGCAGTCAACAAGCCGGCAT
>CAZLPR010000347.1:0-2728 GCA_964561415.1 uncultured Dechloromonas sp.
CCCGGCCAGCTCGATGTCGCCAATGGCGCCTACGTGCTGGCGCTGCTTGACCGGGCGCTGGCCGGCTGTCGATCCGGCGAGTTTGCCGCGATGGTCACCGCGCCGGTGCATAAGGGGGTGATCAACGACGCCGGCGTGCACTTTACCGGCCATACCGAATACCTTGCCGGGAAGACCGCAACGCCGCTCGTCGTCATGATGCTGGCCGGTAATACTGAGCGTGGTCCGCTGCGCGTTGCGCTGGTTACCACGCATCTGCCGCTGAAGGATGTCCCGGCCGCGATCACGGCCGAGACGCTGGAAAAAACCTTGCGTATTTTGCACACTGATTTGCAGCAAAAATATGGCTTGGCTAACCCGCGCATTCTGGTCGCCGGCCTCAATCCGCATGCCGGTGAAGGCGGCTATCTCGGCCGCGAGGAAATTGAAATCATCACGCCGGTGCTTGACAAGTTGCGCGCCGAAGGCATGCTGCTTTCCGGCCCGCATCCGGCGGACACGATGTTTACGCCGCCAGTGCTCGCCGAGGGCGATGCCGTGCTCGCGATGTACCACGATCAGGGTTTGACCGCCCTCAAATACGCCACTTTTGGCCAAGGGATCAATGTCACTCTCGGCCTGCCCATTATCCGTACCTCGGTCGATCACGGCACCGCGTTGGCGTTGGCCGGTAGCGGTCGCGCCGATCCGGGCCTGTTTGAGGCGGTGGCGGAAGCGGCCCGTATGGCCGCCAGAAAGGTTTAACTCGTATGAAAGAACACGTCGCGCGCAAGCGTTTTGGGCAGAATTTTCTCGTCGACCGCGGCATTATTGCCGCTATTGTCTCGGCCATCGGGCCACAGAAAGACCAGACGCTTGTCGAGATCGGCCCCGGTTTGGGGGCGATTACCGAACCGCTGATGGCGCAGCTGGATCACCTGCATGTCGTCGAAATCGACCGTGACCTGATTGCTCGCCTGAAAAAACAGCACACGCCAGCACGCATGACGATCCACGAAGGCGATGCGCTGAATTTCGATTTCGCGACCATCGGCCAGGATTTGCGCCTGGTCGGCAACTTGCCCTACAACATTTCAACGCCTTTGCTTTTCCATCTGGCCAGCTACGTCGGCATCGTCCATGACATGCACTTCATGCTGCAAAAAGAAGTCGTCGAACGCATGGTGGCGGTGCCCGGTGAAACTGATTTCAGCCGTATCTCGGTGATGCTGCAATACCGCTTTCACATCGAATGGCTGATTGACGTGCCGCCGGAAAGCTTCGATCCGCCGCCCAAAGTGCAGTCAGCTTTTGTCCGCCTGATTCCGAAGGACGTTTCCACACTGAATGCGAAGGATCCGGCGAAATTTGCCCAGCTTGTTCAGAAGGCTTTCTCGCAACGGCGCAAAATGTTGCGCAATACGTTGAAAGGCACCTTGAGCGATGCCGGTTTTGCCGAGCTTGGCATTACCCCGACCTGCCGCGCCGAAGACGTGACGGTCGAGGATTATGTGCGTATCGCCAATTACCTGAGTTAACTGCTTTCTAATGTGCGTTCAGGCGGGCGCCGAACTGCGAATGAGGTGATCGAAAGCGCTCAGCGAAGCTTTCGCCCCTTCACCCATGGCGATGATGATTTGCTTGTAGGGCGTTGTTGTGCAATCGCCCGCAGCGAAGACGCCGGGGACTGAAGTTTGACCCTTGGCGTCCACCTCGATTTCACCGCGGTTTGACAGCTTGACCGTCGCGCCAGCCGTTGTTTCCAGGGTGGTCGATTTCAGCCAGTCGGTATTCGGTAACAGCCCGATTTGCACAAAAATGCCGTCAAGGTCGATGCGCTTCGCTTCGTCGCTGTTGCGATCCTTGTAAAGCAGCCCATTGACCTTGCTGCCATTGCCCGTCACCTCGGTGCTCAGCGCTTTGGTGATTACCGTCGCATTGGGCAGGCTGAAGAGCTTTTTCTGCAGCACGGCATCGGCGCGTAACTGGCCGTCAAATTCCAGCAGCGTGACATGGCTGACGATGCCGGCGAGGTCAATCGCCGCTTCAACCCCTGAGTTGCCACCGCCAATCACGGCAACGCGCTTGCCTTTGAACAGCGGCCCATCGCAATGCGGGCAATAGGCCACACCTTTGCCGCGATATTCCTTTTCGCCCGGTACATTCATTTCACGCCAGCGCGCGCCGGTCGCCAGAATCACCGATTTGCTTTTCAGCGAGGCGCCATTTTCAAGGCGGATTTCGATCAATTCTCCCGGAACAAGCTGACTGGCGCGCTGCAGGTTCATGATGTCGACATCGTAATCACGGACATGTTGTTCCAGTGCCATAGCCAATTTTGGGCCATCGGTTGCCTTGACCGAAATGAAATTTTCGATGCCCAGCGTATCGAGCACTTGGCCGCCAAAACGCTCCGCCAGCACGCCCGTCCGAATGCCCTTGCGCGCCGCGTAAATTGCCGCTGAGGCGCCCGCCGGGCCGCCGCCGATGCACAGGATGCGCCGCAGCGCTGGAAGTGGGGTGTTCATGCCTAATTAGTTTAGGCTTGAATTAAATTCAACCAATCGGGAAAACCCGCATGTCATTGACTCATACGGTGGCCCGGCTTCGCCGTTGGTGCAAGAATGAGCCATCAACACAAGGAGGCGACTTATGTCCCTGTACCGCTTCAAATCACGTGAAACCGGCGATCTCGTCATGCTGCAACCGCATGGCAAGCGCATCCTGGAAATCCTGGGCAAAGACCCCT
>CAZLPR010000348.1:0-2724 GCA_964561415.1 uncultured Dechloromonas sp.
GGTGGATGCAATGGGCGGATGGTTCACGAGTGGCGCCGGCGTATTCCATCCCATGTTGTTTAACTGATACCAGACGTAGGCGGCGATCAGCAGCGCCGCGCTGCCGAGTATGCCGAGCGCCAGCCAGAGTGGCTTTTTGGGCAACGGTTCGGTCGCCAGTTTTGCCTGAAAGGCATTACGGATGGCGTCGCGCTCGGCCTGGTTGGCTGGATTTTTCTCGGTTGCCGGCGATGTTGTGGCGCGTGGCGGGAGGCCAACTTGCGGCCGTGCGGCAGTGGCCAGATCGGCATCAATCGCTTCAATGTGCGCGGCAGGTTCGGGGAGTGGATGAATCACCCCTTTAGAGCGATTGCCGGGCAAGGGCGCCAGACTCAATTTATCGCCGAATGCGGCCGGCGCGGTATCGCCGCCTGCCAGCGCCCGGGCGGCTTCCTGTTTGCTTGTTTCGGCCCGTTTCAGGGCGTCCATCAACAGGCTCATCGTCGGCTCTCAGCGACGCGGCGCGATGTTGTTGAAGGGCTGTGCTTCCTTCGGCTGGTTGAAAAAACTATCACCGGGCAGAAGGCTGCGGATGGCGGCGTAATCGCCCTCGAGGCTGGCATCCTTGATGACCACCGGACGGAGAAAAATAACCAGTTCGGATTTCTGCGACAGGTTGTTGCGGCTGTTGACCAGTTCGCCAGCGATGGGTATCTGGCCAATGATCGGGATGCGCTGGTTTTGATAATTGATTTTGTCTTCCATCAGGCCACCCAGGATGGCGATATTCCCACTATTAACGCGCATCACCGACTCGATTTCGCGAACGCGAATCTGCGGCACGAGGTTGGAAATAATCAGGTCAGGATTCGGGTCGGGCACCATTGCGCCAATGCTGGTGATGGTCGGCCTGACATTCAAGGTGACCGAATCGTTGTCGCTGACCTGAGGCGTCACGCTGAGAACCAGCCCGACGCTGACGGTTTGTGGCGTCGTGGTAAATGCTTTGGGGGGCGTGACGCCGGCGACGGTCGTTCCGGAAATTTCCGATTTGACGTTGAAGTAAACAATGTTTTCAACGACTTTGAGTAAGGCAGTTTGGTTGTTCAGAACGGATAGCCTTGGGCTGGAGAGGACTTTTGTCGTGCCAAAGGTTTCAAGCAAATTGATCAGTGCTGACGGGTTGTTGCCTTTGTCGTAACTCAGATTGGCCGGGCCGTTGGGTTGTCGGCTCAGCACTTTGACAATCCCGCCGCTGCTCAGTGCGGTCCAGTCAATGCCTTGCTCGTAGCCATCCTTGAGAGTGACTTCAACGATGGTGGCTTCGATCAGCACTTGTCGCCGGGCGGCGTTGGAAACGCGGTCGAGAAACTCCTGAATCTTGTCATGCTGGCGCTGCGTGGCGCGCACGGTGATGACGCCGCTTTCAGCATTCATGATGACTGAGGCCGCTTCGCGGAAGGTGTTGCGGCGGACGACCGAGTTGCCGATTGCCTGGCTGGACAAGGCCGGGCTCGGGTTGCTTTGCAGGGCATTGGCGATTGCCTGCAGTGCGCGCGGGCCAGTTCCCTGAGGCAGGGCGGCTGATCCGGTCGCTTTCTGGGTGTTCGATTCTTCGACGATGGTTTCGCTGGAGCCTTCCGGCAAAATTTTGTCGGTTTCGCGGAGCAGATCCTTGATATTTTTTTCCAGTGATTCCCAGAACTGGTTTTTCGAGGTGTTCTCTATGCGCGTATTTGAAATGTTGCCGCCGGTATTGCCGCCTGAGCCGCTCGCTCCGCCCGAGGCAGCGCTTTGTGTGCCGGTGGCGATTTGGGTGTTGGTCGACACGGTACTGGTCACATTGCGCGACATGTTCACATAGTCGACCTTGTAATGCTTCAGGAAGGGAGAATCCGGCATTACTGAAAGGTTCGGGCCGTCCATTTCAAACCGCATGTCGACCTGTTTTGAGATACGGGTGAGCAGTTGCGGCAGCGTCTGGTCAATGGCGTTGAGGGTGACGGTACCGGTAATCCCGGGGTGGATGTCGACATTGACCTTGGCATCCCGCGCCAGGGCGAAAAGCAGGTCGCGCACCTGAACATTGTTGACGACGACGCTGTAGGTTTCTGCTTTGGGGGTGGCGCGCGGCTTGGGTAGGGCCAGGGTTTGTTGCACAGGTGCAGGGATATTGCCGATGGACGTAGCTGGCGTAGCTTCACTGCTGATATGCCCCTTCAGCGGTTCGCGCGGAGACGGGGCTGTGCAGGCGGCCAGTAGCAGGAAGAGTAGGGTCGCGCTAAAAAAACCGGTTTTCAACGGGTTTCGCCTTGTTTGAGCAGGGTGGTCACGGTGTGCTGAACGGCATAAAGATGCTAGCACGTAATTTACGGAAGTTCATGGCTTGTCCGGCGCGCCGGATTAGTGGAGTCGGCTGACTTGCCGGGGGAAGGGCTGGGCCGCCTTGATCGTTTCCGGCAGGGTCTGCATGGCGCCCGCGGCGGCTTCGCGGCTCAAGAAATCGCCGTAGATAACGCCGACGCGGTCACGTCCTGAGAGGCTGGAGCGATAGGCGCGAAGTTCAGCCGGGTCGAGTAATTTGATGGCGCGGGCGAGGAATCCTTCGATTTCCCCGGTGTTGACCGCATCAGTATCCAGGAGCTGAATAAAGTAGTGGCGGCGTGGTGCTTGTTTGATCCAGTCGTCGAACTGGGCAAAGTGCTGGCGCGTCAGCGGCCCGAAACGGATATTCGCCGGCATCTC
>CAZLPR010000349.1:0-2719 GCA_964561415.1 uncultured Dechloromonas sp.
GGCCGGCAGTGCCGGCGGCGATGCCCGGGTAACGGGCGATCACTTCTTCCGGCACATCCGGCAGGCAAAGGCCTTCGGCGATGACCTTGAACTTGACGTGGCGCTCGAGAATTTCCGACAGCGCCTGGGCGCGGGCTTCGGCCTGCGTGTTGCCGGCGGACATGCCGTTGCTGACGTAAAGATTGCTGATGATATTGACCGGGAAAAAGACTTCGGCCGCATCGCTTTGGCGAATATAGGGAATGGCGCAAATGCCGCGTGTGAAATTGCCACTGTTGATATCGATCAGCGCTTCAGCCGGAATCGCCGCATCCGGGTTGTAGAAAGCTTGCAGTTCCGGCGTCAGCAATTCGGCCGGCCAGGCGGCGCCGACCGCGCCCGGCAGGGGGTGCCCTTGGGGTACGGCAAACCAGCGTTCGCGCGGGTAATGGGTGAAGCTGGCGTTGGCGGCCTGGTCGCCGAGGTAGTAGTGGTTCCAGAAATAATTGCAGGAGAGGCGCTCGAAAAATTCGCCGAGGGCGCTGGCGTGCGCTGCCAGTTTGGTCGCGCCCTTGCCGTTGGTAAACATGATCGGACATTCGCGATTGCGCACATGCACCGACCAGACGCTATCGACCGGGTTGAGCCAGGAGCATTCTTCAATATCGAAGCCGCGGGCGCTCAGCTTGGCCTGCATCGAGGTAATCGAGTGTTCGAGCGAGGCATCTTTGCCCGGAATAAAGTGTTCGTTTTGCATCGGGCGTCCTGCCTGTGGCGTGAAGGGTAAGTAGTTGACGATACGGCTGCCCTGGCTGATTGGCGATAGGGCGCGGGCGCAGTGTACGCTATGCCGCGCCAAGTGCGGCGTGGTAAAGGGGGTTACCGGCTGCCCGTCGGCCGCCGGATTGGACTAATATTGCAGGGTCTGCCCCAGCGTAATTGTCCCCACATGAACTCAGCTTCCGATCTTCGACTCTGCGAAATTGTCAGCACCAAGGTGTTGACCGTGGCGCCCGAGGCGCCGCTAGCCGAGGCGATTCAGCAGTTTGCCGAGAATCGTCTTTCGTCGCTGGTGGTGGTCGAAAACAGCAAACCGGTCGGCATTATTACCGAGCGCGATTTGCTGCACCTGATCTGCGATGGCATGGCGGATAAGCATCAGGTGCGCGATGTGATGAGCCGGCCGTTGCTCACCGAGCGCTTCGATCTCGATTTTTCCGCCGCCCAGTTGATGATGTCGAATCGGGCGGTGCGGCATTTGATCCTGGTTGATGCGGCCGGCGATTTGAAAGGCGTCGCCAGCGAATCCGATTTCCGCCGGCATCTCGAGTTTGATACCTATCGGGCGATTCAGAGCCTTAACGTCGTGATCGATCAGGGCGTCGAGCTGATCGCCCCTGAGCAGACGCTGGCGGCCGCGCTGCACGCCATGGCCTCGCGCTTGCTCGATTACGTGTTGATCGGTCGGGATGGCCGGGCGGAAGGTATTTTTACCGAGCGCGACATACCGCGCCTGCTCGTTTGCCAGCTTGATCCGGCAGCGGTCAGCGTTGGCGAATTCATGGCTAAACCGCTGCGGACGATTGCGCATGATCTCTCGGTCGCCGAAGCGGCGCGGGAAATGGAGCAAAGCGGCCTGCGTCACCTCGTTGTGCTTGACTCCGGGCGCGTCGCTGGCGTGCTCAACCAGCATCGGCTGCTTGAGCGCCTCGGTATTGTGCTGGTTGAAGAAAGCCGTCAACAACTCGAAAATCACCTCGGTCTGGTGCTCGATGCAACCGGTGTCGGCTCCTGGGAATACGACCATCAACGCGAAATTGTCATCCGCAGTGCCGGATTCAACAAATTATTCAATTTCGCATCCGACCGGGTGTATGAAACGCTGGGCGACGTGCTGGCGCGGGTCGATCCTGAAGACAGGGATTACGTCGCCGCCTCGTTTCGCGATTTGCAGGCGGCGAAGGTCGAGAAGTTTTCGATCGACTATCGCATTCGGGATGGCGATGGCGAGATGCGCTGGGTGTCTTCCCGCGGCCATGTTTTTGAACGCGATGCGGAAGGTCGGCCGTTGCGTTCGGTCGGTGTGGTCATCGATATTCAGCAGAAAAAAGCCGCCGCACAGCAGTTGCGGCAGAGTGAGACGCGCTTTCGCAATTTGATGGAAAACCTGCCGTTGCCCGTCGGTTACCTGAATGAACGGGAAGATATTATTTTTATCAACCAGCACTTCACGGAGATTTTCGGCTACGTGATACAGGAAGTTCCCGATGCCCAAACCTGGGCTGGCCTGGCCTATCCGGATGAAAACTATCGGGCCTGGGCGAGTCAGGCATGGCATGAGTCGCTGCGCCTGGCGGCTGAAAGTAACGGGGCCATTCGTCCGGTTGATTATCGCGTGCGCTGCAAGGATGGCTCGACCCGGATCGCGGAAATTTCCGGTATTACGCTGGGCGAGGGCATACTCGTCATCTTCTCCGATGTCACCGAGCGTCGCCAGCAGCAAGCCTTGCTCGAATTCGGCAATGCCATTCTCCAGCATATTTCAATCGGCGCGCCGCTGGCCGATGTGTTCAATTTTATTGCTTGCGAGATTGAAAATCAGGAGCCGGCGACACACTGTTCCGTGCTGGTTCTTGACGAAAGCGGCCAGCACCTGCACCACGGCGCCGCGCCGAGTTTGCCGCATGAATATTGCGCCGCCATCGATGGTGTCGCAATCGGCCCGACGGGCGGGTCTTGC
>CAZLPR010000350.1:0-2716 GCA_964561415.1 uncultured Dechloromonas sp.
TGTCTTGATGGTGACAAAGCGCATTCCCGGGGCGTGCAATGCCGTGAGTACCGCTTCGGCATCACGCGCATCGTTCTTGATACGTTGGTTTTTTCGGTATGGTCGAACGAATTCGGCGGCAATGAGCCGGGGTTCGAGACCGAGTGCTTGCATCGTACGACCCCAACTGTGGGCAGAACTGCATGCTTCCATCGCCACGACCGTGCCCGTTGGCAAGGTGCGCAACCACTTCAAAAACTCGCCGCTTTTCAGTATCGATGATCGGCTGCCATGTCCACGGCTATCCCCCTCGCAAATGGCAAAAATGGATTTTGCCAAGTCAATTCCAACTGTCATCGTATTCATTTGGACTTCCCCTTTCTGCACTTCAGATTGATTGAAAGAGATTCAATCTTGGCACATCGATGCCGGATGGCTTATGCCACCAGCGGAATGTGGAAGTCCTCTTTATAGTCGTTGAGAAGCTGATCGCGTGACTGGCTGGATTGGGCACTTTGCTGCCGATCAATCCCTATATGGCCTGAAACACGACGTCAGACCAAGCAGAGTTTTTCGGCTCAACCGATGAATTCCCGGCTACTCCGGCTTTCTGCTGCCGTCGAGAAGGTCCAGTTCAGGCCGGTAGACTTTGGTTTTGATTGCCATGAGGCCGAGGACGGTGTGCGCCATGTTGTCGTGCGTAAAACGAGCGTCACGTTTTTTCATCAAGGCCGGAATATCCACATCGTCAAACCCGCTGCCGAGCCAAATGACCGCCGGCACATGCAGTTGGCTATCGGGGGCGATGGCCTTGGGCAAGCCGTGCAGATAAATGCCTTTTTCCCCCAACGATTCGCCGTGATCGCTGAGATAGAACAGCGCCGTCTCAAATTTTTGATCGTTGCGCTTCAGCAGTTCAATGGTTTTGCCGAGGAAGTGGTCGGTATAAAGAATGGCGTTGTCGTAGGCATTGCCAATTTCTTCATCGCTGCACCGGCTGAGGTCATTGCTCTGGCAGGCCGGGCGAAACTTCTCGAACTCGGGCGGATAGCGTTTGAAATAGGCCGGACCGTGATTGCCCATCTGGTGCAGGACAATGAATATATCGCCCTTGGGATGGCTGTCGATGTAATCCTGCAATTGCACCAGCATGCCTTCGTCGCGACATTCGCCATCGCACAGCGGATTGTGCTCCGGCGACTTGAAACTCTGGTAAGGCACCCGGATGGCGACGCCTTTCGAGTCCGAATTATTGTCCAGCCAGAGGACGTTGGCCCCGGCGTGCACCAGCACGTCGAGCAGATTTTGCTGGGTGCCGGCAGTTTTCAGATCGAATTTTTCCATGCCCTCCATGAAAAACATGCAGGGCACCGAAATTGCCGTCGATGTACCGCAAGCCCAGTAATTGGTATAGCTGACGACTTTGGCATCGCGCAGTTGCGGCGTTGTGTCGCGCTCATAACCGTTGATCGAAAAGTGATCCGACCGCGCCGTCTCACCAACGACGAGGATAATCAGCTCACGGTCCAGGTCGGTGATCGAAGTTTGCGCATCGGCGCCGACGACGGCCAGGCTCTGGCTGCTTTTTGTCGCGATCGCCTGATTGGCATATTTGATCGCGGAGTAGATGAAATACGCGGGATTGGCATAGCCGCGCAAGGACTTGTGCTGGCGCAGAAACGAGGCATAAAAGCCGCTGAAGCTCATGACGACAACCGCCACGAGGACAACCGCGACGACGATCAAGCCTGCGCGGGAAAGCAGTTCCGTCCGCCAGCCCCGCCAGCGGACGGGAATTTTCGCAATGGCGATGGCCGGGACGACGCCAAGCAGGATGAAATAGACGAACAGCTTGCCGGTCACGAGGTCCAGCGTTTCCGCTGTATTGGTCTGAACGGCGTTTTGCAGCATTTCATCGCTCAGAACAATCCCGTAGCTATCCATGATATAGGCCGCCAGCGATGCCAGCAGCACAATGCCTATCAGCACCGGCTTAGCCATCCGGCCAAAACCGGCCAAGGCGAGAATCAGCGTATTGATCGCCACCAAGGCCACAACCACGGAACCGAGGTAGAGGGCGTGATGGCCGGAAAGCGGGTAGGTTTTCAGCAGGCCGGCAAAAAATGTCAGGTTACAGCCGGCAACCACGAACAGGGCGACTAGCAAGATCAGGGTATTGCTGCTCAGCCCGTTTGCGGGCATGTGTAATTTCATCAAGGACAGTCTTTATCGGCTGGTTATTGAAGATAGCTGGAAAGGATACAGGCTTCCTGGGAGCAGCAGGGCAAGGAACTGACAATAGATGCCGAACCTTCAGTCCGGATTAAGGCTCAAGCGATTCGCCCTGCGCCAGAACGCGCGATACTCGCCATTTCGTCGAGTATCGGCGTGGTGACGTATCCCGAGCAGGCTGACAATTTGCGCGATTTGCTGCGCTATGGCGACGAAGCCATGTGTCCTTGGGGCTTCGTTGTATTTTCTATATCTTACGACTGAACAGGCTTTATCCGGGCACATCTCCTTTGAAAGCAGGGGTCGGGTGGCAGCCGATCATCGTGGGAATTTGCGTGGGGCGCATGAGGGAGATGTCATCGACCTATTGAGTCAGCTCGGCCATTGCCACCCCAGCAGTCGGCCCATATCGGCCATGCATTGGGCGGGATAGCCGTGGCCATGGCAGCCGATCATCGATACTGCACTGCATGCCCCGGGAATGCGCTTTGTCATCATCAAGACG
>CAZLPR010000351.1:0-2701 GCA_964561415.1 uncultured Dechloromonas sp.
TGATCATGGGAATTCCCAACGTCGGCAAATCGACGCTGATGAATGCCCTGGTCAAGAAAAAAGTCGCTGCCGTCGGCGACCAGCCGGCCGTGACCAAAAGCCAGCAGCGCATCGATATCAGCTCGCGGCTGACGCTTTACGATACGCCGGGCATGCTCTGGCCGAAAATCGAACATCCGATTGACGGTTTGATGATGGCCGCCAGCCATGCCGTCGGCGTCAATGCCTACATCGACGAAGAAGTCGCCACTTTTCTCACCGACTTCATTCTCGAACAATATCCGGCACTGCTGACCGCCCGCTATGGTTTCTCGACAGAAGGTATGGATGGCGTGGCGGTGATCGAGGCCGTCGCCAAAAAGCGCGGCTGCCTGATGAAGGGGCGGGGCGGCGAGCTTGATCTGGAGAAGGCAGCGACCATCCTGATCAACGATTACCGCTCTGGCGCGCTCGGCCGGATCAGTATGGAAACGCCGACGCTACGCGAAGAACGCGCCCGGCAACTGGCTGCGGCCGCTCAGGCTGCACCCCAAGTGGACTTTCAGCCGGACGCGGTCGACCTGGGAAAATAGGCAAAAAAGCATTCGCCCTTTCGTGTCATTTATTTCGGGGCTTCGCCAAACACTGTGTTTAGGGCCGGTTCATACTGTTTTCGCCAAGTGCCCCTTGTGTGTGTTTCATTTCGACCAATAATGTGGGTGCTGACGCCTGATCGTGGGCGGAAATCAAAGGGCGGCTATACTAGACTGTCAGCCAATAGATAGCAGGAGGCAGCATGACGAAGCAAACTCAAGCAATTCTGGATGAAGCGGTGAAGCTCCCAGCAACGGAGAAGCTTGTCTTGGTAGAAGGGATTCTGACTTCGCTTTCTGCCCCCGACGAAGACTGGAGCAAGGCATGGAGCAAGGAAGCCTCTGCTCGTATGGCTGAGTTCAAGGCCGGGCAAGTTGAAGCTATCGATGCCGATGATGTTTTTGCGGAACTGGAAGCCAGTCTTCAGTGAAATTGCAGTTCCACCCCTTGGCGCGGGTCGAATTACGCGCCGCAACCGCCTACTACAAGGCGATTAACCCGGAACTAGCTGTTTCCTTCAAGAATGAAGCGTTGGATGTTCGTAAGCTGATTGAAGAACATCCTCTGGCGTGGCACCCTATTGAGCCGCCATCGGCAATGTCGATTTCACAGGTTCCCCTACGCCTTTATCTATGAGGTGCTGGAGACTGAAGTGATTGTCGTGGCGGTGCCGCATTTGATGCAAAAGCCCGGTTTCTGGCACGACCGCCTCGCCCTCTAACCGATACCAGGCAGCCTTCTTTGTCCGGTCAAGTCTTCCTCGACCCATGCTTCCTGTTTGGCGATGTGCACACCGAAGGTGGCCTGCTTTTGTCGAAGAGCCTTTATTTGACGCTAAACCCTTGCTGCTCCACCGCGTCTTTCCCGGGCAACTGCATTTTCCAGCTTAATAGCGAATACAGGCTTCATCGCCCGAGGTTTCGTCGCGGTAGGTGATGGTTGCTGTGCGGAAATTCAGGTCGACCAGCAGGTGGCAATAATGTTGCTCGAGTTGCCAGGCCATGGCGACCGAGCTGCGGTTGCTTGAATGCAGTTCGAAGCGGCCATTGAAGGCGGGATAGCTGTTGCGAAAGCGGATCAGGTTGAGCAGTCGCTGAACCACGGCTTGCTGCAGGGCGGCATCGGCCTCCTCCAGGCTGTAGAAATGCCGGTTGATGTCGCGCGCCTCGCCGGTTTCGTTCATCAGATCGGTATCGTTGCTGCCGGCGAATAGGCCGACGTAATAAACCTGCGGGATGCCCGGCGTAAAAAACTGGATCGCCCGGGCGCAGATATAGGCATCGTCATTCTGTTTCAGCGCATCGTAAAAAGTGCAGGTTAGTTGATAGATGGCGCCGACGCTGTGCACATTGGCGGCAGAGCGGCGCAGGATGGTATCGCCGGCACGGCTGGAAATGTTTTCGACCAGTTCGCTGATTTTGCCTTCAGGCAGCAGGTCTTCGACATCCGGAATGCAGATGCCGTCGTGCGTATCGAGCACGGTAATCTGCCGATGCGGACACATGCGCAGCCATGATTTCAGGTGGTGACTGTCGGTGTCGAGCAGTGTGAAGAGCACCAGTGTCGGCAGGGCGAAGGCGTATGGGAGCATGCCTTGCCGCGCAATGGCGTACTGGTAACTGGGATGGTCGTGCACCTCGGGCAGGACTTCGGCGCCATATTCGGCGGTTGTTGTGCGAAACCAGTCAAGGATGCGGAAGACTTCAGGTTCGACCAGAAAGCAGCTGCTGCCAAGGCGTTTGGTGGTGTAGCCGAAGGCGTCGAGACGAAAAATCCTGACCCCGCGCTGGCTCAGGAAACTGATATTTTCCTTGCGGATATGGATGCGGGCGAGATCGTCCGAGGTTAGTTCTCCCAGCCGGTCGACATGGACGAATAGATCGGCATACGGCGAAGCGAAGCTGCGTATTTCGCGACACCGTGACCGGTGATTTCGCCGAAGCGTGACCGCCGTTTCACGAAAGCGTGACCGCGATTTCGCGCTGAACGTGACCGATGAGGAAGATGTTGCATGAATAGTTCAAGGTAGCCTCGCCGCTTTTTGAAAGCGGACGGGGATGCCACAGGAAAGACTATCCATGCGCAAGATCAGAGATGTACTGAGATACCGGCACAGCGCCGGCCTGAG
>CAZLPR010000352.1:0-2697 GCA_964561415.1 uncultured Dechloromonas sp.
CGACTCAAAATCGGCGCTATCAAAAACCTGAACGTCCTCTTCGATCTGCCCAAGCAGTCGAACCAAGCCCTCGCGCACCAGCGCGTGATCTTCTACTACCAGCAACTTGAGCATGCTTATCCCCTTATGACTGGTCACTAATTTAGCACTTTGTCCGATTAAGTGGTTTAAGATCACTTAATCAAAAAAACAGATGGAGAGAGACATGTCAGACAATCAGGTACACGACCCGCTCAACTTCATGCGCAACTTGTGGGGCAACATGGGTTTCACCCTCCCTGGCATGGTCGCGCCGACTTTCGATCTTGAAGAACTCGATAAACGCATCAAGGACATGAAAGCCGTCGAGGGCTGGCTGCGGATGAATTTGTCGATGTTGCAAATGACCATTCAAGGCCTGGAAATGCAGCGCACGACAGTATCGGCGGTGCAGACGATGGGGCAAATGGCCACCGATTCCGCGAAATCGATGGCGTCGGGAGCCACGGAAGAAAAAGCTGCGGTCGACGCTGAAAAAACGGCATTTTCTGAAGCCGCGATGTGGCCCTGGCAAATGATGCAGCAGATGCGTGAGCAAATGCAGCAAACGGCCGATGCCGCGGCGCAGGCTGCTAACGAAGACGCTGCCGCGGAACGCACGAAACACCGACAGAGCAAGGTGTAATCAGCGCACCAGCCACGCTGCCCAGAGCGGCAGCGTGAGCATCGACCCCAGCGTCGTTGCCGAGATCAGCCAGGCTGTGCTGCGCCCGTCGCCGCCCATGCGCATGGCGAGAATGTAGGCTGACGAAGCGGTCGGCATCGCGGCGAACAACACCACGACCTGATAGTTCAGGCCGCTCAGGCCAAGCAGCCCGCCGACGCTCAAGGCCATCAGCGGTAAAGCCAGTAATTTGACGGCTAGCAGCCAGAGTGAAAACCCGCGCACGCCGGGCGTGCTTTCCAGCCGCAAGGCAGCGCCGACGGTAATCAGGCCGAGCGCAATCGAGGCGTCGGCCAGCCGGCCGAGAAAAGATTGCAGCGGCGCGGGCGGCACAAAACCGAGCAGGTTGAGCAGGAGGCCGGCGGCCGTGCACCAGATCAACGGGTTGCGGGCCACTTCACGCCAGACCCCGACTTCGCCGTGACGGGCAAGCATCCAGACCGAAACGAAATTGACCAGCGGCACGGCGGCGCCAAGAATCAAGCCCATGGTGGCGATGCCGGGAGTGCCGAAAAGCATCCCGGCCACCGCGAGCGCGATATAGGAATTGAAGCGGTAGCCGCACTGGAACATCGAGGCGTAAGTCAGCGCCGGCAGTTGGCTCCACAGGCGCGGCAAAATGGCGAGCAGCATGCCCCCGGCCAGGGCCGCGAAGGCGCTGCCGAGCAAGGGCAGGGCGGCAGCAAGGTCGAGCCGGGTTTTGAGGATGGCGTTGATGAGCAGGGCTGGAAAGAGAATGAAATAGACCAGTTTCTCGACGCCGTTCCAGAAGTGATCGCCGAGATGCATCCAGCGCCGAATGCCGACACCGAGCAGGATCAGGGCAAAATCGGGAAGAAGAAGGAGGGCCGTATTCATCGCCGCATTTTAGAGCTTGCCGCGCCCCGGCCCAACTGTGGAAAGCCGCATGATTGCTTGACCGCTGCAGGCAAACCCGAAATACTCGGTGCAACAAGGAGAGTGACATGCAGCCTGAATGGTGGACCTGGATTGTCGGTGGCATTTTGCTGATGCTGGCCGAACTGGCGATGACGTCCTTCTACATTATCTGGTTCGGTTTGGGCGCCTTGCTGGTCGGCTTGCTCATGCTTTTGATGCCGGATATTGCGTTGACCGCACAAGTTGCCGTCTGGACGCTGGCTTCGCTGGCCATGGTCGTGCTCTGGTTCCGCGTTTTCAAGCCAAGCCGGCACAAGACGCTGGTCGGCACGGCAGAAGGCGAGGTGATGGGGGAAATCGGCCTGCTGGTCGGCGCGGTTGCCCCCTTCGAGCGCGGCAAAGTGCGTTTTCAACGGCCGCTGCTCGGTTCTGAAGAATGGGCTTGTTTGGCCGATGCGGCGATTGCCGCGGGTGAGCGGGTTAAGGTAGTGGCGATTGAAGGTAGTTATCTGAAAGTCAGCAAGGCTTAACAGGGGTCAAATCATGGATATGAACGCAGGATTCGTTGTCGTCGTCGCCTTACTGGCCTTTGCCGTAATCACCATTGCCAAGGGAGTGCGCATCGTGCCGCAGGGCGAGGAGTGGATTGTCGAACGTCTGGGGAAATATCACGGCACGCTGAAGCCCGGCCTGAATATCGTCATTCCCTATATCGACAAGCTGGCTTATCAGTTGGTGACCAAGGACATCATTCTCGATGTCCAGGAGCAGGAAGTGATCACTCGCGACAATGCGGTGATCCTGACCAATGCCATCGCCTTCATCAAGGTCACCGACCCGGTCAAAGCAGTCTATGGCATCACCGATTTTTCTGAAGCGATCCGCAATCTGATCATGACGACGCTGCGTTCCATCGTCGGCGAAATGGAACTCGACGAAGCCCTTTCCTCGCGCGACAAGATCAAGGCCCGCTTGCGCGAAAGCATTGCCGATGAGGCGGTCGACTGGGGTTTGACGGTTAAATCCGTCGAGATTCAGGACATCAAGCCCTCGCTTTCGATGCAAAAGGCCATGGAAATGCAGGCCGCCGCCGAACGCGAACGCAAGGCCGCCGT
>CAZLPR010000353.1:0-2678 GCA_964561415.1 uncultured Dechloromonas sp.
GCTTCACAGCGGCCGCCTCGGCGGTCTCCCGCAACGCCTGCTGTGGATATTGACCGGACTCTGCACCGCCTTCCTCGCCTATTCCGGGATGCGTATCCGGCTCCACCGGAAGCCTGGCGCGAAGCGAAGCCCGCTCGTATCGAGTACTGCGCTCTAGCGAGCAATCAGCAATCAAAACGGCGAGGCACTTCAGCTTTTGCGAACGCTTGTTCGCCACCGCCCGGCGCGATCAGCTTTTGCTTGGGGTGTCATCGATGGCAAGAATGGCTGGACGGTAGCTGGGCGGTGCGTGACTCTTTCGGGAGCTAATTGTTTACCAGGGCGCGCAGGCGGCCGAGGGCGGCTTGAAATTTGAAGGCTTTGACGGTCTTTGCGATATCGTCAATTTCGGCAGCGATATCGGTGCCGGCAGCACTGGATTGCAGTTCAGCGAAACGCTTGAGGGCATCGAACTTGCCTAATTCAAGTAGCGGTGTCATGGCATCGATGGCCTGCCGCAATTGGGTTCGATCGAACACCCTGGCCTTTGTTGTGACGGCGCCAGGCTTTCCGGCTGTGCCTGCATCCGGGGTCAGGACATCGATGAGAATCTGGTGCAGGTCCGATATGACGAAGGGTTTGGGCAGGAAATGGTCCATCTCGCTTTCAAGGCAGCGTTCGCGGTCTTCGGCAAAGACCGAGGCGCTCATGGCGACAATGGGAATACGGGGTAGCCCATGCTGCTGTTCATGCTCGCGAATCGCCTGTGTTGCAGCGTAGCCGTCGAGTCCGGGCATGATGCAATCCATCATGATCATGTCGGGACGGTCGTTGACGCAGGCGGCGCTGACTGCTTCGTGGCCATCTACGGCGAAGGTGACGCTCAGGCCCAGGCGGGGGAGCAGGGTGCCCAGCATTTTGCGTTCGAACGCATTGTCTTCGGCAATCAGAACGCGGCCCGAGAAGCGGAGCTCGGATGCGGAAGGCTCATCGCCGGCCTCGCTGCCGATTGGGGTGTCGATAGACAGGGGGGCAGGGATACGGAACCACAGGCGGCTCCCTTTGCCTTCCTTGCTTTCCAGCCCCGCTTCGCCCCCCATCAGTTCTGCCAGGTTGCGGACGATTGACAACCCCAGCCCGGTGCCGCCGTAACGACGGGTCGTCGAACTGTTGGCCTGCGTGAAGGGCTTGAAGAGCGTTTGCTGTTTGTCGGTTGGAATACCGATGCCTGTATCGGTCACGCTGAATTCGAGTGTGGCCATATCATCGTGGCGGGTGATTTCAGAGAGCTGGATGTCGACGGCGCCGCTAGCGGTGAACTTGATGGCGTTCGAGACCAGATTCGCGAGCATCTGTTGCAGGCGGTAGCCGTCGGCCAGATATTGCCGATGGGCCGGCCCCTGCCACGTTGCGGTGATGTTCAGGCCTTTGCTGTGAGCGGCTCCCTGGAAGAGCGCCAGGATTTCCTTGGTCAGTTGCTGGGGGCGCCAGGGCTTCCGTTCGAGTTCGACGCATCCGGCTTCCACTTTGGCCAGGTCGAGCACGTCGTTGAGAATGGCCAGTAGCGTTTTGCCCGATTCGATGATGATGCGCCCATATTCCCGGCTGCGCGGGTCCGTCATTTCCGGGCCGCACAGCACCTGGGCCATGCCCAGGATACTGTTCATCGGCGTGCGGATTTCATGGCTCATGGTGGCCAGGAATTCGCTCTTGGCCCTGTTGGCTGCCTCTGAGACCTGCTTGGCGTGCATCAATTCGGTGATGTCTACGCGGAAGCTGACGATGGCGCCGTCGGCGGTTTTGCGTTCGCGGATATCCAGCCAGCGGCCGTCCGGCAGTTGCTGCACAAGATTCGCTTCGCATTGCCGGTGCGAGGCGATCCGCTTTTGGACCCAGGCCTCAGGGTCGTCCTGGATGTCCGGATATTGGCCATGCGCGATGCCATAGCGAACGATCTCTTCAAAGGTGTTGCCGGGAACGAAGGCAGGGGCCGACAGGGGGTAGAGCTGACGAAACTGCTCGTTGCACCAGGTCAGCCGGTCAGCCGCGTCATAAACTGAGAAACCTTCGCCGATCGCTTCGATGGCCGAATGAAGCACGCGCTCCAGATATTGGCGCTGTTCCTCGGCCTGCTTATGGGCGGTGATATCCAGATGCACACCGAACATGGTGAGGGGCTGGCGGTCCGGGCTCCAGAGAATGACCTTGCCGCGCGCCTGAATCCAGACCCAGTGCCCATCGGCGTGCCGAATGCGGAATTCGATCTCGAAGCGCTCGCTGTCGCCGGCCAGATGGTCGGCCAGGCCGGCCTCCAGAACCGTTCGGTCTTCCGGATGAATACGGCTGAGCCAGGCCTGCAGGTGATCCTTCCCGAAGGCCTCCAGCGAACATCCCACCATCTGCGTCGATGCGCCGTCGAGGATGAGTTCGCCGGAAGCGATATCCCATTCCCACGGGCCGGCGCCGGTACCCGACAACACGTTGATCAGTCGTTTGCGGTCGCGGACGATTTCCTGCTCTTGCTGCCGCAAGGCGGTGATGTCGCGCTTGATGGCCACATAGTGCGTCACCACTTCAGCAGAATCGCGCAGGGGCGAGATGATCACCTCTTCCAGATAGTCGCTGCCGTCCTTGCGGCGGTTAATGAATTCACCCCGCCAGACCTGGCCTTTCTCCAGCGCAGACCACATGGCCGCCTT
>CAZLPR010000354.1:0-2671 GCA_964561415.1 uncultured Dechloromonas sp.
CCCGGCACAGGCCGCCGCCGCATCCGGGACGGCCAGCGCAATGTGGCCGTAACCGTTGCCCAGGTCGTAGCTCGGCGTATCCCAGTTGTGAGTCAGTTCGAGGACGGCGCCTGCGCTTTCCGGGCCGTAGCCGACAAACGCCAGCGTGAAGCGGCCTTCCGGGTAGTCCTGGCGACGCAGTAGTTGCATGCCGAGGGTTTCGGTATAGAAGGCAATCGACCGGTCGAGATCGCCGACGCGAATCATGGTGTGCAGAATGCGCATGTTGTTTTCCTTGATTTTTAAAGTTTGGGAATCTGCTGGGCAAGTTTGCGTAGCTCAAGCCGGCGCGCTTTCCAGTCCGGACAAAGCTGCTCCACCACAGACCAGAAGCGCGGGCTGTGGTTCATTTCCTTGAGGTGGGCAAGCTCGTGCGTGACGACGTAATCGACAATTGCCAGAGGCATGAAAATCAGCCGCCAGTTCAGCGCAATGCCGCCGTGGTGGCTGCAACTGCCCCAGCGGGTGCGGGCCGAGGAAAGGCGTAGCGGCGGCGGCCGAGTTGCGGGGCGTAAAGGGCGAGGCGCTCGGCAAAAAGAGCCCGGGCTTTTTCGCGCAGGGCTTTTTCCAGCAATTGATTGGCGTCGACCGTGGCGGAGGGGTTGAGATAAAGCGTGTTGCCGGCAAACTGCCAGCGGTTTCGGCCAATATTCGTGAGGGCTACGGTCAACGGCTCGCCGAGGGCAAAAATCACCGTGCCATGGCTGACGACCAGTTTCTCCGGGGCCGGGCGGTCGCGCCAGGCGGCCAGTTTGTCGAGCACCCATTGGCCATGTTGCCGGATCAGCGTTTCGATATCGCCCTGGCGGGCGCGCAGGGGGGCGCCGATGCGCAGGCCGCGATGGTCGATGGCGAGGCCGATGGTGCGGCGCTGGCTGCGTTTTAATTGGTAAGCGACTCTCTGGCCGGCAATCTCAATCGAGTGCGAAACGGACGGCAAAACGGACGGCAAAACGCGCGCTCCGGCCTCAGGCGGCAGTGTCGGCGGCATCAGGGTAGCGATGCGGTGAAAGACGCCGCATCTCGGCTTCGATCCAGGCTTCGGCGCGCTGGTTGACCTGGCTTTCAGTCAGGCCGGCGGCGTCAAAGGCGGGGCCGATGCTGATCGTCACGGTGCCGGGTTTCTTCAAAAAAGCCTGGCGTGGCCAGAGTTCGCCGGCGTTATGGGCGATCGGCACGACTTTGCAGCCGACATGGGTTGCCAAGTAGGCGCCGCCCGCCTTGTAACGTTTTTTCTGCCCCGGTGCGACACGCGTGCCTTCGGGGAAAATGATGACGTAAAAGCCTTGTGCCAGGCGTTCGCGGCCTTGTTGCACGACTTGATCCAAAGCGTCCTTGCCGGCTTTGCGGTCGATTGAAATCATTTTCATCGCCGCCAGCCCCCAGCCGAGCAGCGGGATGCCGAGCAATTCTTTTTTCAGCACGAACACGCAGTAGGCGCCGTTCGGTACGGTGTCCTGCAGGGTCATCGTTTCCCAGGCGGACTGGTGCTTGGCGAGAATGACGCAGGGTTCGGCCGGCATGTTTTCCTGGCCGATGACCTGGGGCCGGATGGCGAGCAGGTTTTCGACCCCCCACTGGATGCCGAGGCGCCACAGTTTGCCGGCGTGATAACCCCAGCGGCCGCGCAGCAGCAGGGCGGCAATGACGACGAGCGGGGCGGTGAGGACGGACCAGAGGACGGCCCAGATCATGAACAGCGAAGAACGGAGGGTGCTCATGGTTTGCTACGCGCCAACAGCGCATCGACCGCGCTGGCCAGGTCAGGATAGGTCAGGGTGTTCTCGGGTAAATTGCCTTCCGCCTGGGTTTTTTCGCCTTTGCCGGTGAGGACGAGAATCGGTTTGCAGCCATAGACGGCCGAGGCCTGCAGGTCGCGCAGGGAGTCGCCGATGGCGGGCACGCCGTTGAGGTCAACGTTGAGCGTTTCGGAAATGCGCTTGAACATGCCGGGCTTGGGTTTGCGGCAGTCGCACGCCGAGTCGGCCGCGTGCGGGCAGTAAAAAATAGCATCGACCCGGCCGCCGACGGCAAACAGCGCCTTGTGCATTTTTTCGTGGATGCTGTTCAGCGTGTCCATATCGAACAGGCCGCGCCCGATGCCGGACTGGTTGGTGGCGATGACGACGCGGTAGCCGGAATGGTTGAGCTTGGCGATCGCTTCCAGACTGCCGGGAATCGGCTTCCATTCCGCCGGATTCTTGATGAACTGGGCGGAATCGAAATTGATCACGCCGTCGCGGTCGAGAATGACAAGTTTCATGCCGAGAGCTTGGAAATGTCAGCCACCCGGTTCATCGCCAGATGCAGCGTGGCGAGCAGGCCGAGGCGGTTGGCGCGCAATGCCGGGTCTTCCGCATTGACCATGACGTCGTTGAAAAAGTTATCAACGGGCGTTTTTAGCGCGGCCAGGGCGAGTAGCGAGCCGGAGAAATTGCCGGCGGCAAAAGCGGCGTCGGCCATCGGTTTGACGGCGGTCAACGCATTATTCAGGGCGATTTCGGCGCTTTCTACGAGCAGCGCCTGATCAATCGAGGCAGCCACTTCGCCGTCCACCTTTTTCAGAATGTTGCCGACCCGTTTGTTGGCGGCGGCCAGGCTACCCGATTCGGGCAGCGCGGCAAAGCTGCGC
>CAZLPR010000355.1:0-1844 GCA_964561415.1 uncultured Dechloromonas sp.
TTGGCGTATCAAGGCAGCCGAGCAAATTCATGAACGTGGATTTGCCGGAGCCGGACGGCCCCATGATGGCGATGTATTCGCCCGGGCAAATAGCCAGATTGACCCCGCGTAGCGCCGGAAACAAGCCGGCCGCGGTTTCGTAGGACTTGCCCAGGCCAACGACCCGGATCACCGCTTCAGTCATCAGAACATTCTCATGCCGACGCTGGAAGGCTTGCCCGGACCGTTGCCGTTGCTATTCTCACCGGTGATGACACGATCACCCGCCTTCAGATCGCCGCTAACAATCTCCGTATTGCGGTTGTCGGTAATGCCCAGTTGCACACTGACCGGCCTGAGCTGATCACCCGCCAGCACATAAACCGTGCCGCTCTGGCCATCACGTTTTTTGCCTTTTTTATCGCCGCTCTGGGCCGCCGCGCCGCTGGCAGCGCTTGGCGGCAATGCTGCGGTCGACGCCGGTTTGATGCCATTTTCTGCCTTTTTCCCCGCCATATCAGCCGGCTTGAAGCGGAGTGCCGCATTCGGCACCAGCAAGACATCCCGATGCTGGGCAACCGAGATATTGACGTAAGCGGTCATGCCCGGCAGCAAGACATGTTCCGGGTTGGCAACATTGACGCGCACGTTGTAGGTGACGACATTTTGCTGATTGGTCGGATTGAGGCGCACCTGCTGCACATCGCCGACGAAATTACGGTTGGGAAAGGCGTCGACCGTAAATTTTGCCTTTTGCCCTGCGCGGATATTGCCGATATCCGCTTCGGCGAAGCTGGTATCGATGCGCATTTCCGAGAGATCCTGGGCAATCTTGATCAATACCGGCGTCTGAAAGCTGGCCGCCACCGTCTGGCCAAGATCGACGACACGGTCGATGACGACACCATCGACTGGCGAACGAATGATCGTAAAACCCAGGTTGGCCCGGTCGCGCTCGTTCTGGGCACGGGCCAGAGCGAGTTGCGCCTGCGCCGACTTCAGCGCTTGCCGGGCCTGGTCGTACTCCTGCTTCGAGACATATTCCTGCGCCAGCAACTGCTTGCTGCGTGCCTCGTTGGCCAACGCCAGTTCAAGCGTTGCCCGGGCGTTGGCAACATTCGCCGCGCTCTGCCGCTCGACGGCGGAAACCAACGCATCGTCGAGTTCGAGGAGTGGCTGATCTTTTTTCACTTTGTCATTGAAATCGACATAAAGCTTCTTCACCGTACCCGAAACCTGCGTCCCGACACTGACCAGCACAACCGGGTTCAAGGTGCCATTGGCCGAAACGGTCTGGGTCACCTCCCCTTTTTCCAGAGTCGCCAATTTATAGCGCTGCGCCGGACTCTGCGCCGCACGCTGCGTGCCATACCAGACGCCGCCGATCAGGCCGGCAATCAGGCTGATGCCGATAAAAATTTTGCCAATACGTTTCATCGTCTTCTTTCTGCTACCGCTTGCAGCAGTGTGTAATCAAGCGCGCCCATGGCCTGAGCCAGCGTGGCGCGAAAAACATACCAGTCGAGCCCCGCCTGAATACGCTGCAAACGAGCGCTGGCCAGGGCGCTCTGCGCGCTCAGCAAATCGAGCACGGTGCCCACGCCCGCTTTATAACGGCCGAGGGCAACGCGCTCGGACTGCTCGGCGCTGGCGAGCAGATCAGCCGTCGCCTGCAGGCTTTGCGTCGCCGTCGTCAGATTCTGATAAGCCTTCCAGACATCGAGCGCGATCTGCGAGCGGATGCGGTCGCGCTGGGCGGCCTTCACTTCGGCCTGCGCCGCCGCCGAACGAACCCGATACGTCGTCTCAAAACCGGAAAAAATCGGCACATTGAGCGCAACGCCAATGCTGCCGCTGTGGCTCCC
>CAZLPR010000355.1:1885-2670 GCA_964561415.1 uncultured Dechloromonas sp.
AGCGAAATCGTCGGCCGTCCCTGAGCCCGCGCCAGATCAACGCCAGCTTCGGCCGCCTTGACTTGCGCTTCAGCTGCTTGCAAATCAGGGCGACGTTGCCGCGCCTCGTCAATCAGCGCATCGACATCACGCTGAAAGGCCGCTTCGGTCGGCAGCCCCTGATTCGCTGCCAACACAATAGTGCGCTGGGCGTCAAAACCCAGCACATTGGCCAACGCCCCCAGCGAATTACGGGCCTCGCCTTCCGCCTTGATCCGATTTAAAGTGGCCTGCGAAAGCGCCGTCTGGGCTTGCAAGCGATCCGCCGGGGTGGCGACGCCGACCTGGTAACGCCTATCCGCCGCCGAAAAACCTTCCCTGGCCGAACGCTCGGCCTCGCTGGCCGAAACCACCGCCGCCCGCGTTGCCTGCGCCGTATAAAAAGATTGCAGGGCACTGAGGAACAGCGCTTGAACGGTGGCATTCTGGCTCGCGGCGGCAGCATTCAATAACTGCCGGGCATTTTCGCCATTGGCTGAACGCTGGCCAAAATCGAACATCAGCCAGGACAGTGTCAGCGCCGCCGTGTTCTGATTGAAATTCCCGTTATCGGAAAAATTGCGTGTCGCACTGGCTCGACCATCCAGCGCCGGCAGCCAGGCGGACTGCGCAATTCCCACCAGCGCGGCCTGAGCTCGCGCCGCCGCCCAGATTTCGCGTGTTTGCGGATTATTGCAAAGCGTCAGGTCGACCGCGTCGATAGCGTTCAACGGGCTTGCCGGCAAATCAGTCGCACACGGCGCCTC
>CAZLPR010000356.1:0-2668 GCA_964561415.1 uncultured Dechloromonas sp.
AGGCGTCTTCGCGGGCGCTGCAGGGCAATCCGGCTGCCTTTGCCCAATTGAAGGAGTCGCGCCAAACTTTCTCCAGCTTGCTCGAGCGCCTGGCCGCCGGGGGCGAGGTCAGTGGAGTCGGTGTACCCGCTTCCCCGGCGGAAGTTCGGCCGCAACTGGATGCGCTGACTGAGCTCTGGCTCGCCGCCGATAAAGATGCAATGACGGTGATCGGCCAGGAAAAAAGCCTGCTCACCCTGGGTAAGAGCGTGGCGACGATTGACGCAAAAAATGCCGAAATGCTGGAGTTGACCGAACAACTGGCCGCGCTCAAATTGCAGGCGGGGGCGAATGTTCGGGAAATTTCCGTGGCCCATCAGCTGGCGATGTTGACGCAGCGGATTGCCAAGAATGCTTCTGTGCTGCTGGTCGGTGACGAAATTAGTCCGGAAGTGGCTTTTTTGCTCGGCAAGGACACCAATACCTTCCGCGACATTTTGCTCGGCTTGAGCCAAGGCAGCGAAGCGCTGCGCCTGTCCGGCAGCAATGATGCGGAAAGCCGGGCCAAGCTGGCTGAACTCGATGTCGTTTTCAAGGAGTACCAGGACGCGATTGCCAGCATTCTCGGCAACATGCAGCCGCTGGTGCTGGCCAAGCAGGCCGGTTCACGGATTTTTCGCGAAAGCGAGGAGCTGCTGAAGGCGACTGATAATCTGGCGCTGGGTTATCAGAGCGGACTGTCGGAGCGGGCGCTGTATGTGGTGCTGCTGCTCGTCATGTCTTTGGCTGCGCTGGCGACGCTGGCCCTGCTCGCCAAAATTTACCTCGATGACAATGCGCGGCAGGCGCTTGATGCCGAAAAGGAACGCCAGTCGTCGGAACAGGTTAACCGCGAAAATCAGGACGCCATTCTGCGCTTGATGAATGAACTGGGCGACCTGGCGGATGGCGATCTGACGGTGACGGCAACGGTGAGCGAAAATATTACCGGCGCCATCGCCGACTCGATCAACTACACCATTGAAGAGCTGCGCGTGCTGGTTGGGCGGATCAACGATGCGGCCAACCGGGTGACGGCGGCGACCGAAATTGCCCGCCAGAACTCAACGCTGTTGCTCGATGCGGCCGAGCAGCAGTCGAGCGAGATTCAGGAAGCGGGTCAGTCGGCACTCAAGATGGCGCGCTCGATGAGCGAGGTTTCCGGCAACGCCATGCAATCGGCGCAGGTAGCGCGCCAGTCATTGACCGCAGCGGAAAAGGGCGCGGCGGCGGTGGAAGATTCGATCAAGGGCATGAACGAAATCCGCAATCAGATTCAGGAAACCTCGAAGCGCATCAAGCGCCTTGGCGAAAGCTCGCAGGAGATCGGTGAAATCGTTGAACTGATTTCCGACATTACCGAACAAACCAACGTGCTGGCGCTCAACGCAGCCATTCAGGCGGCCTCGGCCGGTGATGCCGGGCGCGGCTTTACCGTCGTGGCCGAAGAAGTGCAGCGCCTGGCCGAGCGTTCCGGCGAGGCGACCAAACAGATTGCCGCGATTGTGAAAACCATTCAGACCGATACGCAGGATGCGGTTTTTGCGATGGAGCAATCGACCCAGGGGGTGGTTGAAGGCGCCAAGCTTTCTGACGCTGCCGGCCAGGCGCTTTCCGAGATCAGCCTGGTGTCGCGCGACTTGGCTGACCTGATTCACGGGATTTCCACCTCGACGCAGGATCAGGCCGACTCGGCCACCCACGTTGCCGAGTTGATGCAGGATATTTTGCGCGTCACCGAGCAGACCACTGCCGGCACCCAGCGCACGGCGGAGGCGGTGGATGAATTGACCGCGCTGGCTTCGGAACTTAAAGGATCGGTCGCCGGCTTCAAGGTGTACTGACAAGGCATCGCGAGAGACTATGAACGCGGCAACGGAATTCGATTTGGGTCCGCTCACCTGGGTCAAGGGCGAGATTGACCTGGCCCTGCAGCGGGCTGAGGAGGCGCTTGACCAATATGACGCGGGGGGTGAAGGCGCGCCGCTGAGGTTCTGCCGCACCCATGTCCATCAGGTGCATGGCGCGCTGTCGATCGTCGGCCTCGATGGCGTCACCCAGATTACCGAGTCGATTGAGGCGCTGCTTGCGGCTATTGACGAGGGCAGCCTGACGCCGGGCGATGCCGGCATTGCCGCATTGCGCCAGGCTTTTTCAGCGTTGCAGCAATATCTTGACGATCTGATGGTCGGCGAGCCGAACCAGCCTTTGCGTCTGTTGCCGGTCTATTTATCTTTGGCGGCAATGCGCGGCCAGAGCGCCATCCATCCGAGTGACTTGTTTTACCCCGATCTTTCCCTGCGCCCGCCCCGGCGAGCCTTGCCGCCGACAGTGCTGGATCCCGAGCAGCTGAACCGAGCTCTCAAGGCCGAGCGCATGCGCTATCAGAAGAGCTTGTTGAGCTGGCTGCAAAAGCCGGATGAGGCTGAATCCGGGCGTCAGGAAATGCTGCAGGCTCTGGCTGATATCGAGTCGCACCAGGCGACCCAGGCCGATCGGTCTTTTTGGTGGATCGCGCGGGCCTTTCTCCAAGCGCTGACGGAACCCGCCATTGCCGCAGATGCCGGAGCCAGACAGTTGTGTTCGCGCATTGATGCGCAGATTCGTCGCTTGCTCAACGGCTCGAACAATGTCGCCGAGCGCGTCGTGC
>CAZLPR010000357.1:0-1831 GCA_964561415.1 uncultured Dechloromonas sp.
GCGGCCGTCTTCCATGACGACGATGTGATCGGCCAGCCGCGCCACCTCGTCCGGCGCATGGCTGACGTAGATCACCGG
This sequence comes from uncultured Dechloromonas sp., assembly GCA_964561415.1. Lineage (GTDB taxonomy): Bacteria > Pseudomonadota > Gammaproteobacteria > Burkholderiales > Rhodocyclaceae > Azonexus. The sequence goes on from CAZLPR010000357.1 coordinate 79, forward strand.
AATATCCAGCTCGTCGTGCAGGCGTTCGAGATAGGGCAGGATTTCCTGCTTGCGCTTGAGGTCGAGCGCCGCCAGCGGCTCGTCCATGAGCAGGATTTCCGGGCCGACGGCGAGTGCCCGGGCGATGCCGACGCGTTGCCGTTCGCCGCCGGACAGCGTGTCCGGCTTGCGCTCCAGCAGGTGGCCGATGCCGAGTAGTTCAATGGCCTGTTCCAGACCGACGCGCTGGGCCGTGACGCTGCGTTTGAGGCCGAAATTCAGGTTGCCGAGAACATTAAGATGGGCGAACAGGCTGGCTTCCTGGAAGACGTAGCCAATCGGCCGCAGGTGCGTCGGCAGCCAGGTTTTTTCGTCCTGCCAGATTTTGCCCTTGAATTCGAGTCGACCGCAGGAAGGCCTTTCCAGCCCGGCCAGGCAGCGCAATAAGGTCGTTTTGCCCGAGCCGGAGTGGCCGAACAACGCAGTGACGCCGTGGCCAGGCAGGGTCAGGTCGACATCGAGCGAAAAGCCGGGCCGGTCGAGGCGGAATTTGGCCTCAATCCGGGCTTCGATGCCGTGGTTGTCGCGCTCCATCTCAGTCTCCCCTGCCCGGCTTGGGGCGCTTGGTGTACATCGCCAGCAGGACCAGGAAGGAGAAGCTGAGCATGACCGCCGCCAGACGATGGGCATCGGCGTACTCCATCGCCTCGACATGGTCGTAGATCTGCACCGAGGCGACGCGGGTAATGCCGGGAATGTTGCCGCCGATCATCAGCACGACGCCGAATTCGCCCACCGTGTGGGCAAAGGTCAGGATGCCGGCAGTGATGAACCCGGGTTTGGCGAGCGGCAGAACGACCGAAAAAAAGATGTCGAGCGGGGAAGCGCGCAAAGTGGCGGCGACTTCCAGCGGCCGCTCGCCGATGCCTTCGAAAGCGTTTTGTAACGGCTGCACCATGAAGGGCAGCGAATAGAACACCGAGGCGACAACCAGCCCCCAGAAAGTGAAGGGGAGGGTGCCAAGGCCGAGCGAGGTGGTCAGCCGGCCAACCGGACCGTGCGGCCCCATCGCCAGCAGCAGGTAGAAGCCAAGCACCGAGGGCGGCAGCACCAGCGGCAGGGCGACGACGGCACCGAGCGGCCCTTTCCACCAACTGCGGGCGCGCGCCAGTTGCCAGGCGATCGGGGTGCCGATCAGCAACAGGATCAGCGTCGTGATCCCGGCCAGTCGCACGGTCAGCCAGATGGCTTGCAGGTCGCTATCGGTCAGCATGGGGCTCGGCGTTTTGTTGAATCAGCGCAAATCGTAACCGAAGGACTTGATGATGGCCCTGGCCTTGTCGCCTTTCAGGTAGGCGAGCAGGGCGCCGGCCGCCGGATTGTCCTTGCCCTTGGCGAGCATGGCGGCATCCTGGTAGATCGGTGCGTGGAACTCGCCCGGGACGATCCAGGCCGAGCCGCTGGTGATCTTGCCGTCTTTGAAAACCTGCGACAGCGCGACGAAGCCGAGATCGGCGTTGGCGGTCGAGACGAATTGCCGGGTCTGCGAAATGTTCTCACCCTGCACGAACTTCGGCTGCACGGCTGCCAGCAGCTTCAGTTTCTTCAGGGTTTCGATAGCGGCGGCGCCGTAGGGCGCGGTTTTCGGGTTGGCGATGGCGAGCTTGTTGAAGTTGCCGCCTTTCAGCACGTCTCCCTTGGCATCGACCAAATTCGCCCTGGCCGACCACAGCACCAGCGTACCGACGGCGTAGGCATAGCGGCTGCCGGGCAC
>CAZLPR010000357.1:1841-2667 GCA_964561415.1 uncultured Dechloromonas sp.
CTGCCGATGGCGTAGGTGAAGCGCGAACCGGCAACCCCAAGCCCTGCGTTTTCCAGCTTGGCCGGGGTGGCGTCGTCGGCGGCCAGCAAGACATCGAACGGCGCGCCATTGACGATCTGGGCGTAGAACTTGCCAGTAGCGCCGAAGGAGAGCCCCGCCTTGTGGCCGCTGTCTTTCGCGAATTCGCTGGCGATCTGCTGCATCGGGCCGGTGAAATTGGCGGCGACGGCGACCTGGACTTCGCCGGCCTGCAGGCTGGCGGCGGCGAGGAGGGAAATAAACAGGGCGGATAAACGTTTCATGCGGGTTCTCCTTGGCTTGAATTTCAGGCGTATTGGCAAAGGATGACGGCCGAGGCCTTGAATACGGCGCAGGCCTGCTCGCCGACGGCCAGGCCGAGGCGCCCGATGCTGTCGTGGGTAACGACGGCGCAGACCGATTTGCCGCTCTTCAGGGCGAGCGTTATTTCCGCATTGACCGGGCCATCGTGGATGCGGGTGATTTCGCCCCACAGCTGGTTGCGGGCGCTGGTTTTGATGCTCGGGTCGTTGAGCAGGAGCACGGACGATGACTTGACCAGCGCATTGATCTCAAGGCCGATGGCGAGCCCGAGGTTTGCGGCCGAATCGCCGGTGATGACGGCAACGATTTCGTTTTTGTCATCGAGCTTGATGCGCACTTCAAAGTCGACATGCCCCTCGCGCAGGCCGACGATATGGCCGGCGAACTGATTGCGGGCGCTGGTCTTCATCGACATGCGCCTGAGCAGTTTGCTGAATTGCTGGAAATCGCTGGCTTCGCCATCGTTCAGGCTGGCCGACAGGCG
>CAZLPR010000358.1:0-2642 GCA_964561415.1 uncultured Dechloromonas sp.
GCTGCCGCGTTCGCCGGCCAGGGTTTCGATACTGGCGTCAATCTGGCGGAATTCGCTGAAGATGCTTAAAGTGCCAAATGTCGCTAGCGCGAGGTAGCCGAGCACGACCCAGGCGCGATAGCCGAGATGTTTGAACGGGGCGGCGGCGAGCCAGCGAGGTGATAGGGTGGGCCAGGACATTAGCGAGCGTGATGCGGCGGAATGATGAATGGGAATGTGGTTTTGCCCGGGCTGACAGCAAGGTTAATTGCTCTTAGAATTAGCAAAAAAGCTAATTCCATTTCTGGGATTATTTTCACGTTGACCGTAGCATTCATTGAATTTAAAGAGAATATCCCCCTTACATGAAAAACAATCAACCTGTTACCCAACGTGAAGTTCTCTTCCCACCCAACACCTATCTGGTGTCGCGGACCGATCTCAAAGGGACGATTATTTTTGCCAACGATGCCTTCGTCGAGATCAGCGGATTCTCCCGCGACGAACTGATCGGCAAGAACCACAACCTGGTGCGCCATCCCGATATGCCGGAGGCGGCCTTCAAAGATTTGTGGGCGACCATCAAATCCGGCCTGCCCTGGCGCGGCCAGGTTAAAAACCGCTGCAAAAATGGCGATTTTTACTGGGTGGAAGCCTTTGTCGTGCCGCTCAAAAAAAATGGCCAAATAATCGGCTACCAATCGGTGCGCACTCCGGCCCCAAGTGCCAAGCGCAGTGCGGCCGAAGCGGCCTATGCGGCGGCCGGGCAGAAAGGCAGCCTGGCGAAGACGGGCCGGGGCTCGCTATCGATCCAGACTCGACTGTGGGCCGCGGTCGCAGTGATTCTGGCGCTGATGTTGCTGGTCGGCAGCATGGCCATTCGCGGCACCGGCGAAAGCAATGAGCAGCTCGACCGCATGTTCAAGGAAAAAATGACGCCTGCCAACATGGCCAACAAGATGATGGTGCTGCTCGCCGACAACCGCGCACAAGTCATGCTCGGCCTGCAACATGACCCATTGAATCCGAACGCCAATCTGCATGACCACCCGCTCGACCAGCATATCGAGGCAACGCTGCAGAATCGCACGGCGATCAATGCCCTGCTTGATGGCCTCAGGAAGGTCAGGCTGAACGACAAGGAGCAACAAATGCTTGCTGCCTTCGGCAACACCCGCGAGCGCTTCTCAAAAGAAGGCATCGATCTTGCCCGTGGTTTGCTCAAGGAAGGTAAATTTCTCGAGGCTAATCAGCTTTTGCTTCTCAAGATCAACCCGCTTTACGCTGAGATGCGGCGTGACGGGGAGGCGTTGATCGATGAGCTCGGGCACTCCGCCGAGCAGAACTTCGCGGCCGCAGAAGAGCGTTACAACACGATCCGCAACATGACGATCGGCAGTCTGGTCTTTGCCTTGTTCCTGGCGCTGATCGGCGGCAAGCTTCTGGCCGGGACGATTATTAAGCCGATCCGCAAGGCCATTGCTCATTTTGATCGTATTTCGGAAGGCAAGCTGACCGATGATATCGACATCACCGGCCGCGACGAAACCGGTCTTTTGCTGTGCAATTTGGCGACCATGCAAGGCACCGTGAAAGCCATGCTCGACCAAATCGGCAGCGCATCGCGTGCCATTGATACCCGCAGCAAGATGCTTGAGATGCAAATGAATCAAGTGGCCGAGCAATCGGAGCAGCAGCAGGCCAGCGTCGAAGGCGTCGCCGCGGCCACCGAAGAGTTCAGCCAGTCGGTGCAGGAAGTGGCGAGCAATGCCCAGGATACGGCCGCAGCGGCGCGTGAATCGCAGGAGCAGGTCGGCCGCAGCAATGCCGACATCAGCCAGAGCATGGCGGCAACGACGCGGGTGGTCGATGCCGTGCAGTCGTCCAACAGCACGATTGATCAGCTCAATCAGTCGATTACCAAAATTGGCGACATTACGCGCGTCATTGCCGAGATCGCCAGCCAGACCAATCTGCTCGCCCTGAATGCGGCGATCGAAGCCGCCCGCGCCGGCGAACAGGGGCGCGGCTTTGCCGTGGTCGCCGACGAAGTCCGCAAGCTGGCCGAGCGGACAACCTGTTCAACTGCCGATATCAACCTTACCGTCGGCGAAATTCAGTCAGTGACCGCACGCGCTGTCGCCGGCATGGATATCGCCTCGAAGGAGGTGGAAACCGGCATCGGCAAACTGCGCGACAGCGTCGCCGGGCTGGAAGGCATCATGCATTCATCGGCCCAGGTTTCCACCATGTCCAGCCAGATTTCCGATGCGGCACGGCAGCAAGGGGTGGCCAGCGAAGAGGTGGCGAACAGCATGCAGCAGATTACCGACCTGATCGAACGCAATGCCGCCTCGGCGCACTCGGCCAAACAGGCGGCGACCGAACTGCTCAGCACCTCACATCAGCTCGATGCGCTGATCGCCAGCTTTGAGCTTTACCGCAACTAAGCGCCGGCTCGTAGAACGTAGAATAGGGAGCTTTCGAGCTCCCTATTTTTTTGCCATGACAACGACCCCTGCCTTGCTTTCCCTTGTCCGCCTCGGCGCCCTGCCACTGAACCGCATGCCGATCATCAGCAACGGCGCGCTTGATCAAGCCAAAGGCGAAGCCCGGCTGGCGGCGGGGCTGTGCGCTGCTGTCGCCTACGGCAAGGCGTGGAT
>CAZLPR010000359.1:0-2641 GCA_964561415.1 uncultured Dechloromonas sp.
CGAGGTGAAAGAAGCCGCCAGAGCCGTAGCGGGTGCGGCCAGCGAAGCCGGCAAGCAGGTTGGCAAGGATGCGATGCAGGCCGGCGCAGAAATCAAGGACGCGGCGAAGGCGGTTGCCGGTGCCGCCACGGAGGCCGGCAAAGATGCCGTCAAGGCCGGGGCCGAGGCAGTCAAAGGCGCGGCCGAGGCGACCAAAGCGGCGGTCGAGAAGAAGTAAACCTTAAATTGGCGAGAACGGCACCGCAAGGTGCCGTTTCCTTATGCTGCGGCCGAATCATACTAAATGGATATTTTTCTCCAGCAAATCATCAACGGCCTGGTTCAGGGCAGCATTTACGCCCTTGTCGCGCTGGGTTATACGATGGTGTACGGGATCATGGGCCTGATCAACTTCGCCCATGGCGAAGTCGTCATGATCGGCACGCTGGTCACCATCACCGTGGCCGGCGCCCTGATCAATGCCGGCATGCCGGTGGCGTTCGCCGCGCTGGCCGGGATCGGCGCCTCGGTGCTGGTTTGCATGGCGCTCGGCTGGGGGCTGGAGCGGATCGCTTACCGTCCGCTGCGCAACGCGCCGCGTTTGACGCCGCTGATTACCGCCATCGGCATGTCGATCATCCTGCAAAATCTGGCGATGATCATCTGGGGGCGCAATTACATGACCTTCCCGCCGCTCTTCCCGCGGATACATTTTGAGCTCGCCGGCACCCACTTTACCGCCGTGCAGGTGATGATCGTGCTGATCTCGGCGGTCACCATGGGCGGCTTGATCCTGCTCGTCTATCGCACCAGGCTCGGCATGGCAATGCGCGCCACCGCGCAAAATCCGGCGGTGGCCAGCCTGATGGGCGTCAACATCAACCGCGTCATTGCCGCCGCCTTCGTCATCGGTTCGGCCCTCGGCGCGGTGGCCGGGATCATGGTCGGCTCCTATTACGAAATTGCCCATTACCAGATGGGTTTCATGCTCGGCCTCAAAGCCTTTACCGCCGCCGTGCTCGGCGGCATCGGCAATCTCGCCGGGGCGATGCTCGGCGGCGTGCTGCTCGGCTTGATCGAAGCGCTCGGGGCGGGCTATATCGGCGATCTGACCGGCGGCTTCCTGGGCAGCCACTACCAGGACATTTTCGCCTTCATCGTGCTCATCGGCGTCCTGATGTTCAAGCCTTCCGGCCTGTTTGGCGAAAAGTCAGGGGACCGGGCATGAAAAACTGGCTCAATCCGCGCTCGCTATTGGGCATTGCGCTGATCACGCTGGCCTTGACCGCCCTGCCTTTTGTCGCCGCAATGGGCGGCCAGGCCTGGGTGCGCATCGCCAATTTCGCCATCCTCTACATCTTTCTCGCCCTCGGCCTGAACATCGTCGTCGGCTTCGCCGGCCTGCTTGACCTTGGCTACGTCGCCTTCTACGCCGTTGGCGCTTACGTTTATGCGCTGCTCGCCAGCCCGCATTTCGGCCTGCATTTACCGTTCTGGGTCATTCTGCCGATTGGCGCGCTGGTTGCATGCATCTTTGGCGTCTTGCTCGGCTCGCCGACACTGAAATTGCGCGGCGACTATCTCGCCATCGTCACCCTCGGCTTCGGCGAAATTGTCCGCATTTTCCTCAACAACCTGAATGCGCCCTTCAATATCACCAACGGGCCGCAAGGCATCACCTCGATCGATCCGGTGGCGATAGGCAGTTTCAAGTTCTCCAGCACGACGCAAATTTTGGGCTACGCCCTGAGTGGACCGCAGAAGTATTACTTTCTGCTGGTGGCGCTCGCCATTCTCATCATCCTGATCAACCTGCGCCTGCAAAACTCGCGTATCGGCCGCGCCTGGCAGGCGATTCGCGAGGATGAAATCGCCGCCAAGGCGGTCGGCATCAACACGCGCAATCTCAAGCTGCTGGCCTTCGCCATGGGCGCCAGTTTTGGCGGCGTGGCCGGCGGCATTTTTGCCGCGATGCAGGGTTTCGTCTCGCCGGAAAGCTTTTCGCTGATGGAGTCGATCACCATTCTGGCCATGGTCGTGCTCGGCGGTATGGGGCATATTCCCGGCGTCATTCTCGGCGCCGTGCTGCTCAGCATCCTGCCCGAGGTGTTGCGCTACAGCGTCGGGCCGGTGCAGATGGCCGTCTTCGGCAAAATGCTGATCGACCCGGAAAGCCTGCGCCTGCTGATGTTCGGCTTTGCCCTCGTCCTCGTCATGCGCTTCAAGCCGGCCGGTTTGTGGCCGTCGCCCGAGCGCAAACGCGAATTGCAGGCCGACGCATGACTGTTGCAACAGAGCCGGCAGCGCTGCTCGAAGCCCACGCCGTGGCCAAGCATTTCGGCGGCGTCAAGGCGCTGCGCGAAGTCTCGCTGAGTATTCGGCGCGGTGAAATCTATGGCCTGATCGGCCCGAACGGCGCCGGCAAAACCACTTTTTTCAACTGCCTGACCGGCCTCTACATCCCCGACGGCGGCGGCTTCACTTTTGCCGGCACGCCGTTGCTGGCCGATGCGCCGCACCAGGCGGCCGAACGCGGCATCGCCCGCACTTTCCAGAATATCCGCCTGTTCGGCAACATGACCGCTTTGGAAAACGTCATGGTCGGCCGCCATGTCCGCACCAGCGCCGGCGTCCTCGGCGCCATGCTGCAAAACGCCGCGCC
>CAZLPR010000360.1:0-2635 GCA_964561415.1 uncultured Dechloromonas sp.
CGGCTTGACCAAACAGACCCTCGAAAGCGAACTGCGTGCGGCGCTGGCGAGCTTGCCGGGTGTGCAGGTCAAGGTCGGCCTCGGCGGTGCCAACGAAAAATACGTCCTCGTGCTGGCCAGTGAAAACGGCCCGCTGCTGGCCGAGCACGCCCGCGTCGTCGAGCGTGAATTGCGCAGCATTCCGGGCATCGGCAACATCACCAGCACGGCCAGCCTGGTCCGCCCGGTGCGGCCCGACAATGCCCGCGCCGCCGACCTGGGTGTGACCTCGGCGGCGATTGCCGACACGCTGCGCATTGCGACGGCCGGCGACTACGACCAGAGTCTGGCCAAGCTCAATCTGGCGCAGCGCCAGGTGCCCATCGTCGTCAAGCTGCCGCCGTCGGCACGGCAGGATTTAAGCCTGCTGGAGCGGTTGACCGTACCCGGCAAGAATGGCCCGGTAATGATCGCCAATGTCGCCTCGTTGACCATTGCCGGCGGCCCGGCCGAGATCGACCGCTACGACCGCTTGCGCAATATCAATTTTGAGATCGAACTGAATCAGCAACCGCTCGGTGACGTCGAAAAGATGGCGCTCGCCCTGCCCAGCCTGAAAAACCTGCCGCCCGGCGTGATCCAGACAACGGTTGGCGATGCCGAAGCGATGGGCGAACTGTTCGCCAGTTTCGGCCTGGCGATGGCGACCGGCGTGCTCTGCATCTACGTCGTGCTGGTGCTGCTCTTCAAGGATTTCGTCCAGCCGGTGACGATTCTCGCCGCCCTCGTGCTCTCGGTACCCGGCGCCTTCCTGGCGCTGTTCATCACGCAGACGGCATTGTCGATGCCCTCGATGATCGGCCTGATCATGCTGATGGGGATCGCCACCAAGAACTCCATCCTGCTCATCGACTACGTCATTCTGGCCCGCCGCGAGCACGGCCTCGACCGCTGGAGCGCGCTGCTCGACGCCTGCCGCAAACGGGCGCGGCCGATCATCATGACCACCGTGGCGATGGGCGCCGGCATGATGCCGATCAGCTCGTCGATCGTGATTTCCGGATTGGCAAGCGCCGACCCGAGCTTCCGGGCGCCGATGGCGATTGTCGTGATCGGCGGCCTGATCACCTCGACCTTCCTCAGCCTGCTGGTAATTCCGGTGGTGTTTACCTTCGTCGATGACCTGATCGGCGTGGTGCGGGCGAGACTGGGGATGCGAGCGCATTAAGAAGGCGAAGCTGCACCCTTTTGCTGCATCGTTGAATGCGCCGTTTTTCGATGGTGATTGTTGTTGCTACGGTTGCCGGGGGCGGTGGATCGAACATGCGCCCACTGGCTCATCATTCCCCGCGCAGCACCCGCCTGGTCAATAAGCCCTGCATATCCCGCCGGCTGTCGCAAACGATATGAATGTAGATCGTCCGTTGTCGGATTTCGTAGATGATGCGATTCATGCCGGAAACGATCTGGCGGTATTGAGGCGGGTTGAGCGTACCGAGTTCGTCCGGGATTTTGCCGGCATGTGGGTGGCTTTGAAGGGCATTGATCGAATCCCGCAGCCTATCCAGGGTCGCTTGCCAAGCTTCCTTGCCGAATTTTTCGACGACGTAGCGCTTTAAATCCTTTACGTCCTGTTCGGCTGATTTCAGGAAGACAACGGAAAAGCTCATTGCGCTTCTTCGCTGCTCAGGTCGGCAAGGACATCCGTCGCAAGGCGGAACTGACCGGCCTCGATTTCCTTGTTGCCAAGGGCAAGTATTTTCAGCAGGGCCAGGGTTTCAGCCTGTTCTTCGTAGCTCTTGACGTCAATCACGACCAGCTTCGCTTCGCCGTTCTGGGTAATAAGTAGCGGTTCGCGGCTTTCCGAGAGGGCTTTGACGATTTCCGCAGCGTGGCTTTTGAGATAGGTGATCGGTTTGACCTGGGTCGAGTATTTCATGGCTGGCTCCACTGGGAATTCGGTCCGATTTTAGACTGAATTCGATCTTTGGCTTGATCCGTTTGTGCTTGAAACTGAATGGGGCGGGGGTTAAGCGGTGTTATCAGCAGCGTGATTGGCTGTGCCTTTCAGCTGTTCAAACGCCGCATTGGCCGACAGAAAAATGCTCCCGGATAGCGTTGACCACAGCATGGTGCGCATCAGGCGGTCCTGAATCGGCCCCTTGACCTCGGCCAGGTGCAGCCGGATGCCGCGTTCGGCGAGGTCGCGATTCAGTTCGGCGAAGACATCGACCGCCGTGCCGTCCATCTGGTTGACCGCGCTCATCACCAGCACCAGATCGTGCATGCCGGCGACGTTGGCCAGTTCCTGATTCAGGCGCATCTCGACGGCGTCCAGATTGCCGAAAAACAGCCGTTCGTCGATCCGGATGAAGAGCACGCCGGGGATCGTCTCGGTGCCGTAGCGTTCGATATTGCGGAAATGCTCGCTGCCGGGAATCCGGCCGACCACGGCAATATGCGGCACGCTGGCGCGAAAGAGCAGGGTGGCGATGGAGAGCAGAACGCCCAGCCCGATGCCGGCTTCCAGCCCGAAGATCAGCACTCCGCCCGCCGTCCCGAGCAGGGCCAGGCCGTCGGCCCGGTCGTAGGCCCAGGCCTGGCGAAAGGCGCTCCTCGTTCCAGAACGCGTCACCGGGGCTGCGTCCTCGAAATC
>CAZLPR010000361.1:0-2632 GCA_964561415.1 uncultured Dechloromonas sp.
GGCCGGCGTCCTTGGTCGCCTGACGCTGGCTGTCGTTGAAGTAGGCCGGCACGGTGATGACCGCTTCGGTGACTTCTTCGCCGAGGTAGTCTTCAGCAGTTTTCTTCATCTTGCGCAGCACTTCGGCGGAAACCTGCGGCGGGGCGATTTTCTTGTCGCGCACTTGCACCCAGGCGTCGCCGTTGTCGGCTTTGACGATCTTGTAGGGCATCAGGGCGATGTCCTTCTGCACTTCTTTTTCTTCAAAACGGCGGCCGATCAGACGCTTGACGGCGTACAGCGTGTTGGTCGGGTTGGTCACCGCCTGGCGTTTGGCCGGGGCGCCGGAAAGGATTTCGCCATCTTCGGCATAGCCGATGACGGACGGCGTGGTGCGTGCGCCTTCGGAGTTTTCAATAACCTTCGGCTGGCCGCCTTCCATGATGGCGACGCAGCTGTTGGTGGTGCCGAGGTCAATACCAATGATCTTGCCCATGTTTTTTCCTTTACTGAATGCGAATGAATTTGTGATGTTCAGGAGTTGGGGGCGCTGCCCCGGATTTCAAGACTTCGGTTTGGCGACCATGACCAGGGCGGGACGCAGCACGCGGTCGGCGATCGTGTAGCCTTTTTGCAGCACGCTGACCACTGTATTGGCTTCCTGTTCCGAGTCGAGCATGCCGATTGCCTGATGCTTGTGCGGGTCGAACTTTTCGCCAGCCGGATTAACTTCAAGCAACGCATTTTTTTCGAAGGCGGCAACCAGTTGTTTCAGGGTCAGTTCGACGCCCGACTTGAAGCTTTCAACGGTCTGTTCCGGCACGGCCAGCGCCGCTTCCAGGCTGTCCCTGACGGCCAGCAACTCGCCGGCAAATCTTTCGACGGCAAACTTATGCGCCTTGGAAATATCTTCCTGGGCCCGGCGGCGGATATTTTCGCCTTCGGCTTTGGCACGCAGCCAGGCATCGTAATGCTCGGCAGCCTGCAATTCCAGTAAACGGAATTGTTCATGGATGCTGGGCAGGGTGTCGATGTGCTCAGTTACGTTTGCTTCGACGCCGGCCTCCTGAGAGGCTTCGGCGGTTGTTTCATTAGCCGGTATGGTTTCCGGGGTGGATTCGGGGTTGGACATAGATGGTTCTCCAAATAAGCTGTTTCGATATTTGGGGACTTTGTTAGCACTTTCAAGTGCTTTGGACAAACATTCTTCGCTGCGCAAAACCATCCGCTGCCAGGTAGCTGCATGCTACGATTATCGGATGATTTCTCACAATAATCCGGCATGAAAACGATAGGCAAATACCGTGTGCTTGGCGAACTGGGTAAAGGAGCGACTGCTACGGTCTACCTCTGCGATGACCCGGATTTCGAGCGCCAGGTTGCCGTTAAAGTAATTCGCTTCGGGCAAGATAGCGCTGCGATGTCACGCCGCATGCGCAAGTTGTTTCAAAACGAAGGGATGGTCTCGAAACGCCTCGATCACCCGAATATCGTGCGTGTTTTCGAGACGGTGGTCGAAGATGAGTTTGCTTACTTGGCGATGGAATATATCCAGGGCTTCAATCTGGAGGAGCATTGCCGGATTGACAAGCTGTTGCCGATGCACCGAGTGATCGGCATCATTTTCAAGTGTTGCATGGCACTCGATAGCGCGTATCGGCAGGGCATCATCCATCGCGATATCAAACCGGCCAACATCATGATTGCCGCCAACGATGAGCCGAAAATCGCCGACTTTGGCCTGGCGCTGAACATGAACAAGGACATGGACCGCGATTCGACCTTCATCATGGGCGTTGGCTCACCGGCCTATATGTCGCCGGAGCAGATCAAGGGCTATCCGCTCAATCAGAAAACTGATCTTTACTCCCTCGGCGTGGTGATGTTTCAGCTCCTCACCGGGCGCTTGCCGTTTCGCGCTTCAAACCAGGCGACTTTGATCTACCGTATTATCAATACCGATGCACCGGCGGTGACGGCGCTGAATCCAAACCTGCCGGAAGGGCTGAACGCCATTTTGCGCCGGGCGCTGGAAAAGGACTTGTACAGCCGTTACCGCAATGGCGCCGAGTTTGCCAAGGATTTGTCCGCCGTGCGCTATCAGATTCTTGAAGATGATCAGACGGCACAGGACACTCGCCACTTCAATGTGTTGCGAAAACTCGATTTTTTCACTGAGTTCGAGAATGACGAAATTTGGGAGGTGTTGCGCGTTGCGGTCTGGCGCGAGGTTTCGCCCAATGTCGCGATCATTCGTGAAGGCGATAAAAACAAAATGTTCGGCGTCATTATTTCCGGTTGCGTCGAAATCTCCATTGAGGGCCGAACGCTGTGCCGTCTTGGGCCGAGCGAACCGGTCGGGGAAGTGGCTTATCTGCACCCTGCCAGCAGTCAGCGCCATGCTTCAGCGGTGACGTTGGAAACAACATCATTTCTCGAAATCAATGCCGCCGCGCTGGCGTTATCGTCCGAGGAATTGCTTGAACGCATGCGCCACGTGTTGCTGGCATGCTTGATCAAGCGCTTGCGTGAAGTCAATAAAATTGCTGCGGCGCAAGGGCCGGCGACAGCGCAGGTTGGGGGTGGTTCACAGACCAATTTTCTGCGCTCACGCCCCGGTGGCGGGCTGGATATGGAGCTGGCGCCGATGTGA
>CAZLPR010000362.1:0-2615 GCA_964561415.1 uncultured Dechloromonas sp.
TGCGGATCGAATTATAAGGTCAAACGCTCCTGGAAAGGAAATCGAGCATGAGAGGACTAAAAGGCAGAGTTGCATGTGTAACCGGCGCTGCTCAAGGCATTGGGTGGGGTTGTCGGTTTGCTCGAACGCGAGCCAATGGTCTATTTGCAGGGCGGAGCCGGTACTGCCGGATTGGATGAGGCGGCGATTGATCAGTTGATTGTTCAGCGTACGGCGGCCAAAAAAGCCAAAAATTTTGCTGCGGCGGATCGTATTCGCGACGAGTTGAAGGCCGCGGGCATTGTGCTGGATGACAGCCCGCAGGGCAGTTCCTGGCGACGTGCCTGATATTTCCTGAAATGAAAATGGCCCTGAAAAAGGGCCATTTTTACGTGTTGACCGCAGCTTTCTTGCGGGAAAAGCTTGCCGGCGATGGCGCGGAAATAAAACCAGTGCCAGGCCCGTGGCGATTACTTCAGAATTCTGCCGCCTGGCCCAACCACCGTTAGTTCAACAAAGCGCGAGCCATGGCGAGCTGTGGCCGAGTAATTAATGCGGTAACCGCCAAAGTCGACATTGTTCATGCTCTCCAGCGCCGAAACCAATTTTTCGCGAGTCAGGTCACGGCCGGCACGCTTCAGTCCTTCAACCAGGGTGCGCGCCATCAGGTAGCCCTCCATGCCGTAATAGGAATAGCTGCCGGGCTTGGTGGCGAGTTTTTGGTATTCGCGGACAATCGGCGTGACGTTATTCCAGGGGTAGGGGACGACCTGGGAAATGCCGATGCCGCGCGCCTCCGGCCCGAGTTCCTGGATGAGTTGCTCGGTGCCGACTGGGGAAAGGGTCATGAACATAGGGTTCTGCCCGGCTTTTTTCATCGCCTTGACGAAGGCCGTCGTCGGTTTGTAAAGCGTCACCATAACGACCGCTTGTGGGTTTGCCTTGCTGATCGATTCGACGGCTGGGGCAACCTCAATCGAATTACGCTCAACCGTGCCTACCGCCGAGGGAGCTTGTCCATGTTTTTTCAGCGCGGCGCTCACGCCTTCCAGCCCGGATTGCCCGAAGCCATCGTTTTGATACAGCACGGCAATATTTTTCAGGCCCAGTGAAACTAGCTGATTAACCATGGCTTCGGTTTCATCCGCGTAGCTGGCGCGGACGTTGAACATATAGCGCGAATGCGGATTGGTACTGATCGATTCGCGGAGTGTGTTGGCGCCGGAGATGGTCCCGACCAATGGTACTTTGGCTGGGCCAATAACACTGTTCAAGACTTCGGTGGTTGGGCTGGAGCCGTAGTAAGCGAGTAGGGAAAAAACATGTTTTTCCTGGAGCAGCGTCTTGGTATTGGCGACGGTGCGCTCGGTTTCGTAACCGTCGTCAAGGGTCACCAACTCCAGCGAACGGCCGTTGATGCCACCGTTTTTGTTCAATTGTGTGAAATAGGCCAGAATGGTTTCTCGCATATCGATGCCATAGGCACCGTTCGGTCCCGAGAGTGGCGCTGACATACCGATGGTGATGCTTGTGTCGGTGAGGCCCGACTCAGTGGCCCAGCCCAGCGTGGAAAAAACAATTGCACCAACTGCGGCCAGCCGCTTCAGGACTTGCATTCGGAATCTCCCCGGTTATCGTCCGGCGATTCTAGCAGTCGAAGACAGGTGCGGGAACCGCTGTTTTCCTGACTTCGGCCATAGTCCGCTGCTTGCGGTCAACCATGAAAATGCACGCAAAATGAATTTGCCCCGGCGCTGCAGGTTTTCTGCAACGTCGGGGCAAGTTGAATGCTGGCGATCATGCCCGATGATCAGTCCTCGAAGAACTCCTTGACCTTGTCCATCCAGGACTTGGCGCGCGGGTTGTGCTTGGCGTTGTTGTCGCGGCTTGACTCGTCAAGCTCACGCAGCAGTTCCTTTTGGCGTTCGGTCAGACTCACCGGTGTTTCGACCACAACATGGCACATTAAATCGCCGTGCGTATGGCTGCGCACACCCTTGATGCCTTTGCCACGCAGACGGAAGACCCGTCCGGATTGAGTTTCAGCCGGAATCTTGATAGCCGCCGCACCATCGAGTGTCGGAATTTCAATTTCGCCGCCAAGGGCTGCGGTCGTGAAAGAAATCGGCATTTCGCAATGCAGGTCGTTATGGTCACGCGTGAAGACGGTGTGTTGCTTAAGGTGAATCTGGACATAAAGATCGCCCGGCGGGCCACCATTGACACCATGCTCCCCTTCGCCAACCAGACGTATGCGATCACCCTCATCGACCCCGGCCGGAATCTTGACGGCCAGTGTTTTGTGTTGCTTGACGCGACCGGCACCGGCGCAAGTCTTGCATGGCTCCGGGATGTAACGGCCGGTGCCATGACATTTCGGGCATGTTTGCTGGATCGAGAAAAAGCCTTGTTGCAAACGAACCTGACCAGAGCCATGGCAGGTCGGGCAGGTTTTTGGCTGCGTTCCCGGCTTGGCGCCGCTACCGTGACACGGCTCGCAGACTTCCATGGTGGGAATGCGAATCTTCGTTTCCGTGCCGTGGGCCGCCTGTTCCAGCGTGATTTCCAGGTTGTAGCGCAGGTCGGCACCGCGATAGATATTGGCGCGACCGCCACCGCCGCCGCCACCCCGCCCG
>CAZLPR010000363.1:0-2605 GCA_964561415.1 uncultured Dechloromonas sp.
CGGCCGGCGGGGGCTTCAACAGGCTGAGCCGAACTGACCGATATTCAGTCTTCGTCTCCCGCCTCGGCTCGGAAATCGCCTATCAGGGCAAAAAAGGGAAAATTTTCTGCCGCCGCGACCGGATCCGCTAGTCGCATCGATGTTGCCCGATTACTGCCGATTGCGCCTCAGCCCGGCCGCCTGGTGTTAACCAGATCGACCAGCGCCTGAAGCAGTTTCTGAATTATTTTCCGGGTTGGCTCATCGCTCAGTTCGCCATTCGGAGCAAAACGCTGCGCCGCCTGACTGATCATCACTTCCGGTTGGTTGACCACCGGCATATCCAGCGTGACGAGGATTTGCCGCAGATGGTATTGCGCCCGTGCGGTGCCCAAACTGCCCGGCGAAGCCCCCATGATGGCCGCCGGTTTGCCTTTCCAGGCACTCTCGCCGGAAGGGCGCGAAGCCCAGTCGATGGCATTTTTCAGGCCACCGGGCAGCGAATAGTTATATTCAGGCGTGGCAAACAGGATGGCGTCGGCCGCCAGAATTTGCTGTTTGAATGCCAACACGGCGGCCGGTGGTGCCAGCTCTTCATCCTGATTGAACACCGGGATGCCGTGCAGCTCGATCAACTCCAGCGTCACGCCGTCCGGCAGCAAAGTCTGTGCCGCCCTGAGGGCGAAGCCGTTATAGGAATCCTTGCGTAAACTGCCAACGATGCCGAGAATTTTCAGGTCGTTCATTTTGCTTCTCCTTTGGCTCAATAAAGTCAAACATGTCCTTCTGCATCGGCTTGCACCGTACGTCAGCGCACCCGGCAGACCTCCAACGCGAGTAGTGCGCTCAGGTTCATCGACCGGCAGAGGCTTATTTATGGCGCACAACACTGGCCCGCTAACGTCAAATCAATAATTTTTAGACAGCTGAAAGTGGCGTCGGTGCGCTAGCGCTCTCGACAAAATGGACGGAATAACTGGACCTTTTTTTCTTTGCGATGGTCAAAGAAATATAAATCACTCCGGTTTCCTCAGAAGCCAGCCATTCCGAGGAAACCAGGCGACGCCGGAGCTTTTAATGGATGCCACTTTCCCCAATAGCGACAATAGTGAACAAGCCGGAGACAAGCCGGCCTTTTCGGGCTTGTCTCCGCTCGGCTGCGGGCCGCAACTGGGCGAGGACTCTTTCCGTCGCGTCGTCGAGTGGGCGCCGAGCGCGATGGTGATGATTGATTGCGAAGGCATCATGGTCCTGGTCAATGCGCAGGCTGAGCAAATGTTCAACTACCAGCGCGCATCGCTGATCGGGCAATCGGTCGAGATCCTGGTCCCTGAACGTTTCCGCCAGCACCATATGACCTTCCGCACGGGCTATTTCGGCAACTCAAAGCCGCGCCCCATGGGCGTCGGACGTGATCTCGCCGGTCGCCGCTCCGATGGCAGCGAATTCCCGGTCGAGATTGGCCTCAATCCGATCGATACCGAGGCCGGGGTGATGGTGCTCGCTTCGATCATCGATATCACTGAGCGCCAACGCGCCCAGCAACGGCTTGAAAATGCCTTGCAGGAAAAGACCGTGCTGCTCAACGAAGTCCACCATCGCGTCAAAAACAATCTGCAGGTGATTACCAGCTTGCTCAATCTGCAGGCCGACCATACCCCCGAGCCACGCTTGCGCGCCATGCTGGCCGAAAGTTGCGGGCGGGTGAAGGCCATGGCACTGACGCATCAGTTGCTCTATGAGCGCAAGGATTTTTCCCGCCTCGATCTGGGCGATTATCTCGAGCGTCTGATGCATTCGATCCATGCCACTTATCGTGGCACCGGCGACCGCATTACGCTGCGCATCGAACTGCCGCCGCAAAGTGTGCCGCTCGATCTGGAACGAACGATTCCCTGTGGCCTGCTGCTCAATGAACTGGTGACGAACTCCTTCAAGCACGCTTTCCCCGGGGAACGTTGCGGTGAAATCCTGATCAAATTAAACGCAGATAGCGATGGACTGATTCATTTCAGCGTCGCCGATGACGGTGTTGGCCTGCCCGATGAAGAGGCGTTGGCGATGCGGATTTCTCTGGGTCTGCAACTTGTACCGCTGCTGGTTGATCAGTTGCATGGAACGCTGGAAATCAAGCGGGAAATGGGGACGCAGTTCTGCGTCGCCTTTCCGAATTGCCTTAGTGAAAAGGAAGCATCATGAGCGCGAGATTGCCGATCAACCTGATGCTGGTCGAAGACGAGCGCATCGTCGCTTTCGACCTGAAACGACAACTCCAGGGTTTCGGATATCAGGTCACTTCGGTCGTTGCCAGCGGCGAACAGGCGATCCGCCAGGCGGCTGCCGTGAAACCTGATCTGGTGCTGATGGATATCCACCTGGAAGGGAAAATAGACGGTATTGAAGCGGCCACTCAGATTCGCGCCCAATATCAGATTCCGGTGGTCTTCCTCACCGCCTACGCCGAGGATGACACGCTGGCTCGCGCTCTCGAAAGCCGCCCTTTCGGCTATCTGATCAAGCCTTGTGAAGGGCGCGAACTGCACGCCACTATCCAGATGGCAATGGCCCGCCGCGACGACGAGGTAGCCACTGAGCAGAGCGAAGAACGCCTGCAGTTAGCGCTCAA
>CAZLPR010000364.1:0-2599 GCA_964561415.1 uncultured Dechloromonas sp.
GAGGCGGCGCAGGCCCGGTTTGCCAAGGTAAAATCGCCCCATGAACTGGCCCGCGCTCAAGGAAAAACTCAATCACTACGAACGCCTGATGCGGCTCGACAAGCCGATTGGTATTTTGTTGTTGCTCTGGCCGACGCTGTGGGCTTTGTGGCTTTCGTCAAACGGCCGACCGGACTGGATCGTGCTCTGGGTTTTTGTTCTCGGCACCGTGCTCATGCGTTCGGCCGGGTGCGTTATCAACGACTACGCGGATCGTGATTTTGATCGCCATGTCGAGCGCACCAAAGAGCGCCCGCTGACGGCCGGCAAGGTGACGACGAAAGAGGCGCTTCTGCTTTTTGCCGGTCTGTCGCTGGCGGCTTTCATGCTGGTTATTTCGCTTGGCAATACGCTGCTCATCTGGCTCTCGATTCCGGCGATTTTTCTCGCGGCCAGTTATCCCTTTACCAAGCGCTTCCTGGCCATTCCCCAGGCTTATCTCGGCATCGCTTTCGGCTTCGGCATTCCGATGGCTTACGCCGCGCACGTGCACACGGTGCCGCTGGAGGCTTGGCTGCTGCTGCTGGCGAATATTTTTTGGGCGGTGGCCTACGATACCGAATATGCCATGGTCGACCGCGAGGATGACCTGAAAATCGGGATCAAAACCTCGGCCATTACCTTCGGACGTTGCGATGTGCTGGCCGTGACGCTTTGCTACGCAGCGACGCTGGCGCTGCTTGCCGGGGTCGGTTATCGCCTGCATCTGGGCTGGGCGTTTTACCTCGGCCTGATTGTTGCGGCAGCAATCATGGCCCTCCATTTTGTCTGGATCCGCAAGCGCGAGCGCATGGCGTGCTTCAAGGCGTTTTTGCATAACACCTATGTCGGGCTGGCAATTTTTGTTGGTATCGCCCTTGATTTTGGCGTTTCCCGTATTTTTACCGGATAAGAAACACTGTTGTTCGTTTGTGTCGCAATAAAATCCGCGACTTGAGGAATGGCAAGACAAATTTCCGGTAGGCTTGATCTGTTCTAAAAACATAAATTTCGAGACAGGTATATGGCGATCGACAAGCAGGAAGCATTCGTTAAGGTCAGCATTCATGATGTTGTGATCGGGAAGCCTCTGGCCCACCCCTTTTATGACGGCAATCGTAAATTGCTGCTCCAGCGGGGTTACGTCATCAACAACATTAGCCAGTGCGAGGCGCTGGTCGAGCGCGGCATGTACCGAAATCTGCACGAGCGTGCAGCCCCTGCCGAGTCGCCAGTCACGAGCGGCGCCCCCGTTTCGCGCGAGACTATTTCGACCATTGAAGCGAGCAAAATCCGCATCGGCAGTGTCTTGCAAATGCAAAGTTCGGCCGAGGCGCCGCGCTTGCAGGTCAAGTTGATTGGTTATCTGAAAAACCGTGGCTTGATCGTCACGCTGCCGGAGTCGGGCGGTGAGCTGGTTATGCTCAAGGAAGGCCAGTCATTCATCATCCGGTTTTTTTCCGGGCAACATGCTTACGCTTTTACCAGCGTGGTCTCCAAGCAAACCAGTGTGCCGTTTCCGCATTTGCATTTGTCTTATCCGCGCGAAGTGCGCGGGCTGGAAATTCGCAAGGATTCCCGTATTGATGTCGATTTGATCGCGGCTATTTTGATGAATGACGGTAATGTCGAGCGTTCCGGAGCCGGGAAAATCGTCAATATCAGCCGGGGCGGCGCCGCTTTGCGGGCCAAAACCCGCTTGGGTAAAAAGGGCGAAACGATCAATGTCAAATTCAAGATCGCGGTGCACGACATGCAGTCTTTCGTAACATTTGACAGCATTATCCGCACCATCGACGAAGAGCAGACCGACCCAAGCATGCCCTATCTGCACGGCATTCAGTTTGTGAATTCAGAGCAAAACTGCTCTTTGGCGCTGGCGGCTTTCGTCTATCAGAAGATCGTTGGCGACTTGCACTGATCAACCTCCGCTGGGCGGGGTGTATAGGTTAATCCGATGAAATATCACGATTTGCGCGACTTTATGGCGCAACTGGAAAAAACCGGCGAGTTGAAGCGGGTCGATGTCGAGGTCGATACGCACCTCGAAATGACTGAAATCTGCGACCGGGTGCTGCGTGCCGAAGGGCCGGCGCTTCTTTTTGAAAAGCCGACCAGCGGCCAGACCCGGCACAGCATTCCCGTTCTCGCCAACCTGTTCGGCACGCCGAAACGAGTGGCGCTGGGCATGGGCGAGGAATCCGTTCAGGCGCTGCGCGAAGTCGGCAAACTGCTGGCTTATTTGAAGGAGCCGGAGCCGCCGAAAGGTTTGAAGGATGCCTGGGACAAACTGCCGATCCTGAAGCAGGTGCTGAATATGGCACCGAAAATAGTGTCGACCGCAGCTTGTCAGGATGTCGTTTGGGAGGGCAAGGATGTCGACCTCTCCCGCCTGCCGATCCAGCATTGCTGGCCGGGCGATGTCGCGCCGCTGATTACCTGGGGGCTGGTCGTCACCAAAGGCCCGCACAAGAACCGGCAGAATCTCGGCATCTACCGCCAGCAGGTGTTGGGGCCGAACAAGCTGATCATGCGCTGGCTGGCGCATCGCGGCGGCGCGCTGGATTTTCGCGATCACTGC
>CAZLPR010000365.1:0-2591 GCA_964561415.1 uncultured Dechloromonas sp.
TGCTGTTATTGGCCGGTTGCGTGCAGCCGGCGCTGGCGCCCAATATCAACGCGGCGACGGCCCGCGTTTTCGCCAGGCTTGGCATCGCGCTTTTTGAGGAGGCCAAGGCGGGTTGCTGCGGCGCCGTGCGCTTTCATCTGCATGACCAGGCAAGCGCCCGCGATGATATGCGCCGCAATATCGATGCCTGGTGGCCGCATATCGAGGCTGGCATTGAAGCGATTGTCGTGACTGCTTCCGGCTGCGGTGTTCAGGTGCGTGATTATGGCTATGCCCTGGCCGATGATGCGGTCTACGCCAAAAAAGCCTCGAAAATCAGTGAACTATGTCGTGATCCGGCGGACATCATCGCCGCCGAGCGCGACAAAATGCTCGCCTTTCTGGCTGAAGCCAGGGCCGAACGCGGTAAACTGGCCTTTCATTCGCCGTGTACGCTGCAGCATGGGCTGAAGATTCGTGGCATTATTGAAGAATTTTTAGATTCTGCTGGCTATCAACTATCGCCAGTGGCCGAAGCTCATTTGTGTTGTGGCTCGGCTGGCACGTACGCGATTTTGCAACCTGAATTGTCGGGGCGTTTGCGTGAAAACAAGCTGGCAGCCTTGAGCGCCGCCGCGCCGGAAGTCATTGCGACGGCGAATATTGGTTGTTTGATGCATTTGCAGGCAGGTAGCGTCCTGCCCGTACGGCACTGGATCGAATTGATGGATGAGGTATTGGCATGAGTGATAAGAAGTCTGTTTTTGCAATAACCCAATCGCTGAATCCAACGGATGCGGGGCGCGTCAAGCGCCTGCTGGAAACTGGCGTCAAGATCCCGGCGCAGCCCCGGGTGCTGGATGAGTTGCAAAAACTGATGGTGCGTCAGGAATTCGATGTGCGGGCCTTGTCCCGGATCATTAATCAGGATCCCGGCCTGACTGCCTTGCTTTTCAAAGTGGTGGGCAATAGCGCCTATCGCCAGCATCAGCCGTTTACGTCGGTCGAACAGATTTTGCACACGGTCGGTGTGCAGCAGACATTCAATCTGGTCCAGGCTATTGCGTTAACCAGCATGGGCGAGGTTCAGAAGAATCGCGTGGTGTACGAAAGGTTTTGGGCTCGCTCCCAGGATGTCGCCCAATTGGCCATGCTGATTGCTGACGAGCGTATCGCCGTGTGTAATCTCTTCCCCGATCAGGCTTATCTCGCCGGCATGTTCCATGATTGCGGTGTCTTGCTGCTGATGCAGCGCTTTCCGACGTATTGCGCCGAAATGAAGCTGGGCCTTGCCGGCCAATGGACCAATCTGATCGAAGAGGATCGAAAATTCAACGCTGACCATTGCGTCGTCGGCTATCTGGTCGCCCGCCACTGGCATCTGCCAGAGTACCTTTGCGATGCCATTCGTTATCACCACGCCATTGCCGATCTGGGGGATCACGACGCCCGTAGCATGGTGGCGATTCTACAATTGGCGATTGAAATCCATTGTCGTATCCAGCGTGCAGTGAATCCAGAGTGGGATCACGCCCAAGCTGATGTGCTGACTGAACTCGGGCTGAGCGAATGCGGTTTGCCAGAATTCATCGATATCATCCTTGAACGCTTTGATGATGCTGCTGCCGTCTAGCCAAGGCTTGTACTGCCCGGCTTTTCGCCACAGTGTTAAGTCCGCCGTAATTGTTTCGTGATAATCTTTTGCCCTAAAAGGGGGGAGGATGGCGATAACAGTTGATGCTTGCGCGGCGCAGCACCAGGGCGATCGTAAAGAACAGCAGGACCGCGTCGCTATTTTTTCGCACGCCAGGCGCAAAGGAGTAGCCCTCGCGGTCGTCGCCGACGGCATGGGCGGCCACACCGGTGGCGCACTGGCTGCGGCTCAGGTTGTTCATACGAGTAAAAACAATCTTGATCATTTCGCGCCGGCCGATGAAAGCGCCAAGTGCCTGCTCGAAAACAGCCTGCGGGAAGCGCATACGATGATCAAGGCATCGCGCTTCATGAATGAAAAAGATCCCCATAGTACGGCTGTTATGTTGCTGCTTTTACCCGGCCGCGTGGCCTGGGCACATTGTGGCGACAGTCGCTTATATCGCTTTCGCGGCAAGGCTTTGCTTAACCGCACGGTCGATCACTCGTATGTCGAACACCTGATTGCCAGTGGGCGAATTACCGTACAACAGGCGCTGACGCACCCTAATCGCAATGTGCTGCTCACCTCGTTGGGTGGACAAGATGAGCCAAAGATGGAGTTTGCCGAAGCCGACGACCTGCTCGCCGGTGATGCCTTCGTCCTGTGCTCGGATGGCCTCTGGGCTTATTTCGACGATATTGAACTGGCCAGCCTGGTTGCCGAAAACTCGGCCCGCGCCGCCTGTGAAATACTGATCGAGAAAGCGCGCCAGCGGGGCGCGGGAAATGGCGACAATATTTCGCTGGCTATCATCAAACTGGCGGAAGTCAAGGATGGCAAGCCAAAGCAACCTTTGGATTTCGTGGCGCGGGCGATAAACTGAAATTTTCCTGAAAAAGCGTTGTTATGCCGTAAGGCACCCAGGGCCTCCGCACTCGAACATCATAACGGGCACAGTCCGAGGAAGCGCATGCGT
>CAZLPR010000366.1:0-2591 GCA_964561415.1 uncultured Dechloromonas sp.
TAGCCGTTTTTTCATATGGTTAGCGCAGTTTATTAAGGTCTTTTGGAGGTTGGGATGCCCCCACCGCAGAAAATACGTCTGGGTGACTTGCTGATTGAACATGGTCTGCTGACCCTTGAACAACTCAAACTGTCTCTCGAGGAACAAAAGCGGACAGGACGTAAATTGGGGCGGGTTTTCGTTGAAAGCGGCTATGTCACTGAAGATGGCATCTCGCAAGCCCTGGCCCGGCAGCTGCGCATTCCCTTCGTCGACTTCAAGAGCTTTACCCCCAAGCCAGACCTGATTCGGCTCCTGCCTGAGGCGCCGGCCCGTCGCTTCCGCGCTTTGGTGCTCGATCAAACGGCAAATGGCCGTCTGCAAATTGGCATGTCCGATCCGACCGATTTGCAGGCTTATGACGAGATTACGCGGCTGGTTAAGCGCGAGATCGATCTCTCGGTGGTCACCGAATCCCAGTTGCTGGTCATGATCGATCGGGTTTATCACCGTGGCGAACAGATCACCGGCCTGGCCAGGGAGCTGACGGCTGAACTCGGCGATGTGCCGATTGAATTCGGCGATTTGCTTGGCTTGACCCCGGGCGCTGAAGACGCCCCGGTCGTCAAGTTATTACAGACGGTTTTTGAAGAGGCGATGCGTCTGCGTGCATCCGATATCCACTTTGAACCGCAGGAAAAAAATCTGCGTATCCGTTTTCGTATTGACGGCATGCTGCATATCCAGACTGAAGCCGATGCCAAAATTGCCTCGGCGGTCGCGCTGCGTTTGAAATTGATGTCGGGTCTCGATATTTCTGAAAAGCGATTGCCGCAAGATGGGCGCTTTCATATCAAGGTGCGGGCCAACCCGGTTGACGTGCGGATATCCACCTTGCCGACGCAGTACGGCGAGTCGGTGGTCATGCGTTTGCTTAGCCAGAATACCGGCCTGTTGGAGCTCGATAAAATTGGCATGCCAGCGCGTGTGCTGGAACGCTTTCGGCATGCCCTCAAACGGCCGAGCGGCATGGTGCTGGTTACCGGGCCAACGGGCTCAGGCAAAACGACGACACTCTACGCGGCGCTGAATGAGCTGAATAGCAGCGAAAAGAAAGTCATCACCGTCGAAGACCCGGTCGAATATCGGCTGCCCGGCCTGAATCAGGTGCAGGTGCACGAAAAAATCGACCTTTCCTTTTCCCGCGTGCTGCGGACGGTACTGCGCCAGGATCCGGACATCGTTCTGATCGGCGAAATGCGCGACCAGGAAACGGCTGAAATTGCCATGCGGGCGGCGATGACCGGCCATTTGGTGCTCTCCACGCTGCACACCAATGATGCTATTTCAACGCCGATCCGCCTGCTCGACATGGGCGTGCCGCGTTACATGGTGGCGCTTTCCGTGCATATGGTGATTGCCCAGCGACTCGTTCGCGTCATTTGCGCCAACTGCCGCGAAACTTGCCAGCCAACGCCCAGCGAGCACGAGTGGTTACGCTATGAGTTGGGTGATACCGTCGCGGCGCAAACTTTTCATAATGGCCGTGGTTGCGCCCATTGCGGCAATACCGGCTACCAGGGGCGAACCGGTGTTTATGAATTTCTCGAAATGAGCGACGCCGTCGTCGAAGCCGTGAATCATGACGATCCGGGCGAATTCATGCGGGTTGCGCGGCAACAAATGGCCGGCGAAACCTTGCGTCGCGATGCGATTCGTCTGGTCCTTGCCGGCAAAACAACCATCGGCGAAGCGATGCGGATCAGCAATCAGTTCGAGGATTAATCGCCCGTGCCGAGTTTTGCCTACAAAGGCCGTGATGCCAGCGGCAAATTGATCGAAGGGGTGATCGAGGAGAACTCGGCCAGTCGTGTCGCCGACCTGCTGCTTGAGCGCGGTGTAACGCCGGTCAATATTAAGGAAACCCGCGCCAGGGCAAAACCGGTCGGCGCTAGCGGGGTCATGGCGCTTTTTGCGCCCAAGGTGCAAAGCATCGACGTGCTGCTTTTCTCGCGCCAGATGCACACCTTGCTCAAGGCCGGCGTGCCGATCATGCGGGCGCTGGGCGGTTTGCAGGATTCAGCGATCAATCCCGCGATGAAGCAGGTCATTGCCGATGTCAAGGAAAGCCTGGAGGCCGGCCGCGAACTCTCCGTCTCGCTGGCTCGCCACCCCAAGGTATTTGGCGCTTTCTATATCTCGATGGTGCGCGTTGGTGAAGCCACCGGCATGCTTGACGAAATTTTTCTCCGGCTTTTTGACCATCTGGAATTCGACCGCTTCATGCGTGAGCAGGTTAAAACCGCCTTGCGCTATCCGATGTTTGTGGTCATCGCCATGGCGATTGCGATGGTGGTCGTTAATCTTTTCGTCATTCCGGCATTCGCCAAGGTTTTTGAAGGCTTTGGCGCCGAATTGCCTTTAATGACCCGCATTCTGCTTGGCTTCTCCAATTTCATGCTCGCCTGGTGGGGCGCCATGCTCGCCGGCCTGATTGTTGCCATCGTCGCCTTTCGAGCCTGGGTGGCAACGCTGGCGGGGCGCAAGATTTGGGAAGCCTTTGTCTTGCGTATTCCCATTGCCGGAACCATCGTCAGAAAAGCCGCGATGGC
>CAZLPR010000367.1:0-2577 GCA_964561415.1 uncultured Dechloromonas sp.
CTGCGCGGGTAACCACCGCCGCCGGCTGAAATCAGCGTCGGCTCGTAGTCCGCCCACGACGAGCGCGGCAGATTGAACAGGCGCTGGCGCTCGACGAAACTCTGTTCGCCATCCGGGTCCGGGTCGATGAAAATATGGCGATGATCGACGGCGGCCAGCAACTTGATATGCCGGGAGAGCAGCATGCCGTTGCCGAAGACGTCGCCCGACATATCGCCGATGCCAACCACCGTGAAATCGTCCGCTTGCGTGTTGATGCCCAATTCGCGGAAATGCCGCTTGACCGATTCCCAGGCTCCGCGCGCCGTAATGCCCATTTTTTTGTGGTCGTAACCCACTGAGCCGCCGGAAGCAAAAGCATCGCCGAGCCAGAATCCGTACTCTTTCGAGACGCCGTTGGCGTAGTCGGAAAAACTGGCAGTTCCTTTATCGGCGGCAACCACCAGATACGGATCGTCTTCATCGTGACGCACAACATCCGCTGGCGGCACGACCTGGCCACCGACCAGATTGTCGGTCAGGTCGAGCAAGCCACGCAGGAAGAGGTGATAACAGGCGATGCCCTCCTGCTGTTGCGCCTCGCGGTCGCCGCCGAGCGGCGGATTCTTCACGACAAAGCCGCCTTTCGAACCGACCGGCACAATGACGGCATTCTTGACCATCTGCGCCTTCATCAGGCCGAGCACCTCGGTGCGGAAATCCTCCATCCGGTCCGACCAGCGCAGGCCGCCGCGAGCAACCTTGCCGCCACGCAAATGGATGCCTTCGACGCGCGGCGAATAGACGAATATCTCCCACATCGGCTTCGGCTCGGGCAGACCGGGTATCCGCTGCGAATCGAGTTTGAACGAGTGATAAGGCTTCACGGCAGCATCCGTTCGCTGGAAGTAATTGCTCCGAACGGTGGCCACAATGGCCGCCAGAAACTGGCGCAGGATGCGGTCGTCGTCGAGATTGGCGACGCCATCGAGGGCGTTCTTGATCACCGCTTCCATGGCCAGCGTTTGGGCCGCACAATCGTGTTCGGCCTGCGGGTCGAAACGAGCCAGGAAAAGTTCAAGCAGCTGGCGGGCAATCGCCGGATGAGCCGCCAGCGTCTGCTCGATATAGGGCTGGCTGAAGGTAAAACCGGCCTGGCGCAAGTACTTGGCATAAGCCCGCAATACGGCAACTTCGCGCCAGTTGAGCCGGGCAGCGAGGACCAGACGATTGAAGTCATCGCTTTCGGCGGCGCCGGACAATACCTGGCGGAAGCAGTCCTGAAAGACGCTGCGGACGCGCCCGATGTCGAGTTCGTCGGCCCCTTGATAGCTCAGGCCGAAGTCGTGCAGCCAGACCGTCGGCCGGTCGGCGCGCTCAATTTCGTATGGGCGCTCCTCAATCACCCGAACCCCCATGTGTTCGAGCATCGGCAGCGAGGCGGAAAGGGGGACCGGCGCGGTATCGCGCAGCACCTTGAAACGCAGGCTGCCGGCCGGCGCTTCAAGCGGCACATAGAGGCTCATCGCCAGGCCGCCCGAGTCGGTCAGCGACTCCATCAGCTCAATGTCGCCAACAGCGGCGCGCGCCTCGTAATCCTCCCGGTAGCCGGCCGGAAAAGCATTGATATAGCGGGCATACAGCAGGTTGCCGCGCTCCTCGCCGCAACGCTCGCGCAGCGACTCGAACAGTTCGTCCTGCCAGCGCCGGGAAACATGGACCAGGCGGCGCTCGATGGCGGCGACATCGTATTCCGGCATGCTCCCCGGCTTGGTATGGACGATGATCAGAATGCGGGCCAGCGCCGACTCGGAAACCTGAACATTGAACTCGCTTGAGATACCTTGAAACGCCTCCATCAGCACGTTCTGCATGCGCTGACGCAGCGCCGTGTCGTAATTCTCGCGTGGCGCGTAGATCAGGCAGGAGAAGAAGCGGCCGAAGCTGTCGTGGCGGACGAAAAGGCGCGTCCGCTGGCGCTCGCCGAGACCAAGGATGCCCATGCTCACAACGTAGAGCTGTTCAGGGTCGATCTGAAAGAGTTCATCCCGCGGGTATTGTTCGAGGATGGTGCTTAAAGCACGGCCGCCGTGGCTTTGCGGGCGAAACTCAGCGCGCTCCAGCACTTTGCTGACCTTCTGGCGCAAAATCGGAATCGCCTCTGGGCTAACGCTGTAGGCAGTCGCGGTAAAGAGCCCGAGAAAGCGTTGTTCACCGATCACCTTGCCGGCACTGTCGATCCGTTTGACGCCGACATAATCGAGATAGCCCGGCCGGTGCACCGTGGATCGGCTGTTGGCCTTGGTAAGAACAAGCAGATGCGGTTCGAGGGCGATCCGTTTGACCTCGGACGGCAGCGCGGCAAACGAGACCGAGCGCTCCTGCCCGGTTTCACGCAGAATGCCGGCCCCGGTGCCGGGGACAATGCGCAGCACACAGTCACTCGCCTCGGCACAGGCGGCATCTTCGCCATTCTGCTCATACCTACTCTTAATTTATTTTGAATCAATTCTCCTACCCCTCGCACGCGTCTATTTCCAAGATGATCGATATCATCAGCTTGAGCTAGTGGATCGTTATTCAATCTAATGATTTCTT
>CAZLPR010000368.1:0-2566 GCA_964561415.1 uncultured Dechloromonas sp.
GTTCACGACGAGCAATACCCGCCGTCCCGTCTTGCGCAGCAGGGCGGCAATGTTTTCAGGGGCGTCAAGCGCCACCTCGTCAGCCTGCAGCGGGCTGGCGAGTGCCCATAAAAGCAGGGGCAGGTAGCGGAGCGTGGTGGGGCGGTTAGGCACAAATTGATTTTAGCCGGGCTGATCGCTGTCCGCGGGCGGGCGGGGCGGCAATAAAAAGCTGCGTGGTTGTTGGCGAAAGCGGCGGCCGATGGCGCTGAACAGCGGCCCCCAGTGCTCGAACACAATGTTGCGGGCGCCGAGGGCGGTACGCAGGGCCAGCGTAAAGCTGACGGCGAGATTGGTCAGGCCGATCAGCGCGACCCCGAGTCCGGCCCAGAGTATGGCCTTGAGGGGCAACGCAAACTGCAAGCCGATCAACGCATAGCCGAGATTGGCCGAGGAGAAGGCAATGTGGCGGATATCGAGGGGCAGGCCGAGAATGGTGCCGATGACGCCGGTTGAGCCGAGCATGCAGCCGAAGAGGAAATTGCCCATGATGCCGCCCAGATGCTCCTGAATATAAAGGCCAAAATGCCCGGCCCGCGCCTCGCCGAGCAATTTGCGCAGCCAGCGCAGACGGGCCAGGCGCGGGCCGACGTTGGCATAGGCGGCGCGGTTGTCGAAATAGCCGGCGATCAGACCGGAAAGGAAGAGGAAAAATCCGGCAATCGCGGCGTGCGGAATGGCCCAGCTTAGCGGGTCGAGATCGGCCATCAGGTGCCCCCCCTTGTCGAGGCTGATGATCGGCGTGCCGGCCAGGTAGCTCAGGCCGAAACCGATGGCGATGGCGACCGGCAGCGCCACCATAACGTTGCCGGCGATGGCGGCGAGCTGGCTGCGCGAGACGGTGGTGATGACATCGACCAGGCGCTCGACATCGGCACTGCGTGTTGGTTTGAGATCGCTGAGCAGGCCGGCGAGGGTCTGTGCCGTCATCGCCGGCTGCTTGGTGGCGACCGTCATGCCGAGCAGATAGATCAGCACGAAACCGAGGCCGTAGATCAGGCTAAACAGCAAGGCTTCGACAAAGAGCGGTGCGTGCAGTGCGGCGGCCGAAATCTTAAGCAGCGCCATGACGCTGATCAGCACGCCAGCGCCGGCGGCGGAACGCCACATTTGGAGGTAGTCGCTTTTCGTGTCGCAAATGTAACGCTCGCCCGAGCGCGCCGCATTTTCGGTGACGCGCACGGCAAGCAGATGCGAAAGCCGGTTCATGTAATAGCGCAGGCTGTTGCGCCGGTTTTCAGCGGCAAAGGCGGCCCGCGCAAACTCGGTCCAGGCGGTGATGGCCTCGGTTCTTGCGGTCGACTGCAAACTGGCCAGCAAAATGAGCACCAGTTCCTGCAGGCGTTCAATGCTCTGTTCGCTGCGCGTCAAAAGATAGGAGAGATGCAGGCTGGTGCCCACCGTCATGGCGCGCTTGCGGATGCGCTGCAAGGTTTTGCGGCACTGGTCGGCGATCACCAGCAACTGCCGCCCGTCATCGGCGGCGGCCAGTTCGGCCGCGTTGAGGGCGACACGGAAGGCGTTGATAAAAACCATTGCCTCGGCCGAGAGCGCGATGAAGCGCGGCGTATGCTCATCAAAGTCGGGCGAAATCCGCATCAGCTCGCCTTCCACCCCCAGGCTGCTGACGCGCTGGGCGAGCAGAGCCACGGCGTCGAGCATTTGTTCCTGAATGCCGCGCCAGTCGATATTGCGCAATTCTTCCGCCGGGGCGACCAGAGCCCAGAAACGCTGCGTGTATGCGGACGGAATCTGCTCCAGCCAGCGCCAGTCGTCGGGCCGGTCGCAAATGACATGCAGGCAGTCTTTCAGGCGCCGTTCATCGGGCACTTCCGGCAGCAGGCGATTGCCGAGAATGCGCCACCACTCGGAGAAAAAGCCGGTGCCGGGGAGGACGCCGCTATCGGTAAAAAAAGTCACCAGGCGCCGGGTGGCAATGAAGTGCACAAGATGGGTGCGGAAGGCGCTGGCCAGTTCGGCGTCATTTTCCAGCTGCTCGAGCATGGCCGCGTAGCGCTCGACAAAGCCGGGCGTCGTCGGCGTTTTCGGGCGCAAACAGGCAACCAGCCGGCGCGTTAGCTCCAGTGAGTCGGCGTTCGGGTCGCGGTAAGCGGCTAACGCGGCGGTCAGCGGGTCGCCAGCGGGCGCCGGTTTGCCAAGTAACCAGTGTAGGAATTTATTGTTTTTGGGCATTCTGCTCTGTGGGGTAAGGCGCTGTAATCGGGCCTATCTTAATTGATCGATGCCGGAAAAATTGTATTTGAGAGCGCCTCGCCGCTGCTCGCATGGGATAATTTCGATTAGAATCGCGCCCGGTCAAACTACAATACCGTGTCTCAAATTTTCCTCAGGAATTTTTCTATTATGAACATCATCAAATCCTCTCTGGTTCTGGCACTGGTTGCCGGCATCGGCTTCGGCGCCAGCATTGCCCAGGCGCAAGAACGTGTTTACCTGATCGACCAGCGCGACGTCGTCGCCAAGAGCGGCACCGGCCTGTGCTGGCGTGATGGCTACTGGACCCCGG
>CAZLPR010000369.1:0-2564 GCA_964561415.1 uncultured Dechloromonas sp.
CAGCGCATCGACTTCGTCGAAGCCAAGGCCGAAGGCGGCGGTGTGGTGCATCACGGCGAGAATGGAAAAGACGCCGATCCGGTTGGCGACAAAGTTCGGCGTATCCAGCGCCCGGATGACGCCCTTGCCGAGGCGCGAAGTCAGCCAGGTTTCCAGCGCATTGAGCGTGCCGGCATCGGTTGTCTGCGTGCCGATGATCTCGACCAAATGCATGTAGCGCGGCGGATTGAAGAAGTGGATGCCGCAGAAGCGCGCCTGCACCGAGTCCGGCAAGCCTTGCGCCAGCGCATTCATCGACAAGCCCGAGGTGTTCGAGGCAATGATTGCGGTCGACGACAAAAACGGGGCAATTTTTGCGTAGAGCGCATGTTTCCAGTCCATGCGCTCGGCAATCGCCTCGATCACCAGATCGCACTCGGCGAGCAGCGGCAGATTTTCGTCGTAATTGGCGGCATCGATAAACTGCAGCTTGCCCTTGCTGGCCAGCGGTGCCGGATCGAGCTTCTTGAGGCCATCGAGAGCCTTCCTGACGATCCCGTTTTTGTCTCCGTCCTTTGCCGGCAGGTCAAACAGCACAACCGGCACATTCG
The DNA here is from genome assembly GCA_964561415.1 of uncultured Dechloromonas sp. GTDB lineage: Bacteria > Pseudomonadota > Gammaproteobacteria > Burkholderiales > Rhodocyclaceae > Azonexus. The sequence continues at coordinate 591 of CAZLPR010000369.1, forward strand.
CGTTAGCGAGGTGCGCGGCGATCTGCGCCCCCATCACACCGGCGCCCAACACGGCGGCTTTTTTTACGATCAGCTTGTTCAAGCGATTCTCCTTTAGGTCTATTTATACCGTTTCGTTAAATAAAACGAACGTTTGAATTATAGAACAGCGACTCCTGCGGTCAACTGCTTTTTTGCGCCAAATGACAAAAAAATCCCCGGTCTGGCCGGGGTCAAGCGGTGCAATAATTTGGCCGCTTTAGAAAGCCATCGAGTACTGCGCACCGAGCAGCCAGGCGCTATTTTCGTAGCTTCCCCGAACCGTGCCCCGGTTCGCCGCTTGCGCCTGCGCCGTGAACGCAGTTTGCGTTTGATTGTTATTGATCTCGGTATCCTTGACGTAAAGATACGCGGCGCCCAGGTCAAGCACGGTGCTCTTGCTCGGCTTCCACTGCACGCCGGCACTCAACCAGGTGCGGTCATTGTCGGGCAGTGAAGTGAGGCGGCTTTCGGCGTTTTTAACCGGCGTCTGGTCAAAAGCCAGGCCAAATTTCAGTTTGAACGCATCGTTCAACTGGTAATTTGCGCCCACAGCCGCCCGCCAGGTATTCCGGAAATTGGTATCGAGAACCTGCGCCACGGTGCCGCTGGCCGCCCCCGAGGCACGCATGATATTGACGCTCTCGATGCTGCTCCAGCCCGTCCAGGAAACATCCCCAAGCAATTCAAGACGATCATTGACGCCATGCGACAAACTCATGATCAGCGTATCCGGCATCTCGATTTCCGCCGTCGCATTGACCGAACCTTGAGCGTTCAAAGCAGCGCTGGGGCCGCTGGTTTCGGTTTTGCCCGTCGTTTCATATTTGATTTTTGAGCGGTAAGAGACGCCGAGTTTGGTCTGCGCTGCCAGGTGAAACAAGGCGCCAGCGTTCCACCCCCAGCTATCGTCATCCAAAGTCAGCTTGACCGTTGACGCGGGAAAGACGTCGAAAGCAGACACCCCGGCCACGCCAGTGCCGACTTTGCGAATGTACTCAGCTTCGACCCGCTGCCAGTTCAGGCCAAAGCCGAGCGACAGCCATTCGTTGGCTCGCCAGGCAATCGAGGGATTGAGGTTGATCGTTTTGATATCGAAACTGATTGAATGGGCCGCCCCCACCCAGTTGTCGTCGTATTCGGTCCGCAAGCCAAACGGAGCGCCCAGGCCCAGGCCAATATAAACATCCTTGTTCAAGGCCCAGGACATATAAGCATTCGGGATAAAACCGAGGCTGCCCCCGTCGCTCCCATTGCCACTCCCGGCCAGCGTGCCGACACTGGAACCGTTGTCCGTAAAATCAAAACTGGTTTTGACCAGCGAGCCCCCGAACGACACTTCGCGGGCCTGAAGTTGCGTCATCCCGGCCGGATTAAAGTAAATCGTACTGGCGTTATCCGCCACCGCAGCCGAGCCGGCGTAAGCATTGCCGATACCGCTGGCGTTTTGCTCGAGCAACTGAAAACCGGCGGCGCTGGCTGAGCCGGCAAACGCGACGGCCATTAACGCCGGGATCAGGCGCTGAGTTGTCTTTTTTTGCATTGATTTGTCTCCTTTTATATTTTTTGGGGAACTCCCCCGGTGCTGCCACTGAATCAAAACTAAAACAAACGTTTGAAATACTGTTTAAACAAAAACATTTATCGCGTTGTTGCAACTTTGTAGCAATTTACTGCTATTTATAGCAAATGTTTAGTGGTCCACCGGTAAATGGTGCGAAGCCGGTGCCGAAAATTATCCCGGCGTCAGCCAGATCGGCGTCGGCAACAACGCCAGCGGCGACCAGTTGCTCGGCCCGCTCGATCAAAGGCGTGACCAGCTGCAAAGCCAGTTCAGGCGGCACGGCGCCGGCGCTGCCTTTGCTCGCTTTGCCGTCGCGCCAGGCGTAAAAACCTTGCCCGGTTTTTTTGCCCAGCTGCCCCAGCTTGACGCGTTCGAGCAGGCAACGCGGCGGT
>CAZLPR010000370.1:0-2561 GCA_964561415.1 uncultured Dechloromonas sp.
ATCAATACCGCGCTCAACTCTTGGGCATTGAGGGGATTTGATGCGATTGCCCTGGGGTTGCAGGCACGTAGCCAATGTGCTTGGGGCTTGATACCATGACTGCAAAGTGCCATGGAATCCGACCGGAAAGCCCGCCACGACAGGGAAGTTGCGGGAGCGATACCATCATCGGCAAGTTTTCCGACTCATGGTATCGCCATCATGCAATAAGCATTTCTATTTTGGTGCCATGAAAAATACCATCAGAAAAATTTTTACCCTTTTTTCTGATCAAATTTTGGTACTGCTGAAAAAACATAACCTATTGATTTTTAATGGCTTTAATTTTAAGATTCCCAAAAATCATAAAAACAAACCCTTTAAAATCAATAACTTACAGGCGCCTCTACTCCCACTCGATCGTCGCCGGCGGCTTGCCGGAAATATCGTAGACCACCCGGTTGATACCACGCACTTCATTAATGATGCGATTGGACACTTTGCCAAGCAGCGAATGCGGCAGTTCGGCCCAATGCGCCGTCATGAAATCGGCTGTCTGTACGGCGCGCAAGGCAACGACGTATTCATAGGTACGGCCATCGCCCATCACGCCGACGCTTTTCACCGGCAGGAAGACGACAAATGCCTGACTGGTCTTGTCGTACCAGTCGGCCGCCCGCAGTTCGTCGATAAAAATGGCATCGGCACGGCGCAGCAGATCAGCGAATTCCTTTTTCACTTCACCCAGAATACGCACGCCCAAACCCGGGCCAGGGAACGGGTGGCGATAAACCATTTCATGAGGCAAACCGAGCGCCACGCCCAATTCACGGACTTCATCCTTGAACAGTTCGCGTAACGGTTCGAGCAGTTTCAGGTTCAAGGTTTCCGGTAGACCGCCGACATTGTGATGACTCTTGATGGCATGCGCCTTGCCGGTCTTGGCACCAGCTGATTCAATTACATCCGGGTAAATCGTGCCCTGGGCCAACCATTTGGCGTTCGGTAGATTGGCCGCTTCGGCCTGGAAAACTTCGACAAACTCACGACCGATAATCTTGCGTTTGGCTTCCGGGTCGGAAACGCCTTTCAGGTGTCCCATGAACTGTTCGGTAGCATCGACATGAATGACCTTGACGCCAAGATTTCGGCCAAAGGTTTCCATGACCTGAGCGCCTTCATTGAGGCGGAGCAAACCGTTATCGACGAAGACGCAAGTTAGCTGATCGCCAATCGCTTTGTGCAGCAGCGCCGCCACGACGGATGAGTCAACGCCACCGGACAAGCCGAGAATGACCTCGTCGCTACCGACCTGAGCGCGTACTTTGGCGATCGCTTCATTGACGTAGTCCGGCATGTTCCAGTCGCGGCCACAGCCACAAATATCATGCACAAAACGGGCAATCATGTCCTTACCCTTCAGGGTGTGCGTCACCTCCGGGTGGAACTGGACCGCGTAGAAACCCCGTTCTTCATCGGCCATCGCCGCCACCGGGCAGGATTCGCTGCTGCCAATGACCTTGAAACCGGCTGGCAGTTCGGTGACTTTGTCGCCGTGACTCATCCAGACTTCGAGCAGGCCATGCCCTTCGGCATTGCTACGATCCTGAATGTTATTGAAGAATTTTGAGTGGCCGCGGGCGCGCACTTCGGCAAAACCGAATTCGCGCTTGCCGGAACTTTCGACTTTGCCGCCCAGTTGCTGCGCCATCGTTTGCATACCGTAACAAATACCCAGCACCGGAACACCCAGCTCAAAAACAACCTGCGGCGCCTTCCAGTCCAGCGACTCATAAACGGAATTCGGACCACCGGAAAGAATGATGCCGCTCGGCTGAAAATTGCGGACAAACTCTGCAGAGACATCAAAAGGATGCAACTCGCAATAAACCTGCTGCTCACGCACACGGCGGGCAATCAACTGGCTGACCTGGGAACCGAAATCAAGAATGAGGATTTTTTGATGGGACATGGTGGTGGACTGTAATTTCAGCGGAAAAAGAAAAAGGTGCCGGAAAAATCCGGCACCTGTCAGATATCAAACTTGCCGGCGCCTATTTTGTCCAGCTAGCGCAGAGCTTGCGCCAAGGCGATAAAGCCCGGAAAAACCGGGAAGAGCGATGACCACCTTGAGCCAGATCGACCATCCGGGCATTGATTATTCAACGTGGTAGTTCGGGGCTTCCTTGGTGATCTGCACGTCGTGGACATGCGATTCCCGGATACCGGCCGAAGTGATCTCAACGAAGCAGGCTTCATCGTGCATCTGGGCAATGGTTGCACAGCCGAGGTAACCCATTGAGGAGCGTAAACCGCCCATCAACTGGTGAATTACGGCCAGCACCGAGCCTTTGTAGGGGACGCGACCTTCGATACCTTCCGGCACGAATTTATCAACATTAGCGGTTGCATCCTGAAAGTAACGATCCGACGATCCGGCCTGCATGGCACCCAATGAGCCCATGCCACGGTAGGATTTGTAGGAGCGCCCCTGGAACAGCTCGACCTCGCCCGGCGCTTCTTCCGTACCGGCAAAAAGCGAGCCGACCATCACAGCATCCGCTCCCGCAGCAAGCGCTTTT
>CAZLPR010000371.1:0-2553 GCA_964561415.1 uncultured Dechloromonas sp.
ACTCCTGGCGTCAAGGCCGGCGGTCGGATTAAGCGACTCGCCGCGGATGACGGCATAAGCATTTTCGCAGCCGAAGCTCAGCTCAATTTCACCTGCCTCGGTTGACGCCGGTTGCTCAGGCGAGCCCAAACTGGCATTCAGCGCAGCAAGCAAGCGAATGCACGCAGCGGCAGAGAGTTCCCGTCCCAGTTTGAGCGCTTCCGGCGACTCGCCGGCTTTGAGCGCTTCGAGGCGCTGACGACTTTTGCGCACCAGGGGCCGGACATTGAGCCAGCGCGGTACGCTTTCCGGCAATGGCTGGGCGGCGAGTCTGTTCAGATCAACCTGGCGGCTTTTCGGATCGGCGTCAAACTTCAGTTGAAACTCGCCAAGCTCCCGCCAACGGCTGATGGCGCGGTTGGCAACGATGAGCTGGCTGGCGCTCAGTCGATAGGGATCAATCAATCGAAGCAGAAAAGCCCAGGCCAGATGGCCGGCAATATGCGCCTGGCCGAGATGCGGAAAGTCCGGGTCAGGCAAGGCTTGATGCAGAACCTCGCTTTGGCTCGCCTGATCGAGTACGGCAAACAAGAGTTGATCGAGAAATTCAGGGCATTCCCGCGTTGCCTGAAAATGGCAATACTCAGCCAGCCGGAAGGCGCAGGCAGCGCGGTTAAGGGGCAAGGCCTGTTCCGGCGCGGGGAAGTCGGGCGCCCGGCGCAGGTAAGCAATGCCAAGCCGGGTCCAGAATTGCTGTACCAATTCAAAATTTCGCTCATCCTCGGCCGGCAACGGGAGGGCTTTGCGCGTAAAACGAGGCTCAACGCTTTCCAGTGACGGAATGCCGGCGGTGCGCAGCACATTGAGCAACGCGATGGCGACTGACGCGGAGTGTTCTGCCGCACTGTCAATCGCTTCAATCTGCAGCGTCAACGCAGCCAGCATATGTGCCGGCTGGGCCTGTGGCTGGGTTGCCAGCCAGGCGCGGGCTGAATTCACATCGGCAAAGGCCGAGGCAATATTTTTACGTGTTTTGGGTAGAGATACGAAGTGCATGGGCCCTCCGATCAAGGTATCCTGAGCAAATGAGCGGATTTGAAAATTACAGTCATGAACTGGCCGAACTCGATCACGAGATTCGTCATTATGCCGCGATCTGCGGTATCGATCTCGCTAACCGTCATGAGATTGACGCCTGCCTGCAAAGGTCGCATGACAACTGGAGCGACGACAAAGCACGCGAAAATCTGCACGGCTTGTTGATCCTGCGCATCAAGGTCGAGACGGAAATGATCGAACTCGGTTTTTCGCCGCCGCCGCTCATGCCGCCTCTCCCTGCCGATAGCTGATCAGCCGTCGGCGTTGATCCGCTCGATCAGGGTTTGCAAGGTATTGGCCGCCTGATCATTGGCTACCTGACAGGTGCCCGCGGCTTGATGCCCGCCACCGCCAAATTCGAGCATCAATTCGCCGACATTGGTTTTGCTGCCGCGGTCGAGAATCGACTTCCCGGTGGCGAATACGGTATTTTGCTGCTGCACGCCCCAGAGAATGTGGATGGAAATGTTGGTCTGGGGGAATAGGGCGTAAATCATGAAACGGTTGGTTGCCCAGATCGTTTCTTCGTCGCGCAGATCGAGCACGGCAAGATTTTTGTGCACCGTCGTACAGCGCAGCAGTTGCTCCTTGGCCTTCTCCGCCTGCTCAAAGTACAGCTCAACGCGTTCCTTGACATCGGCGAGCTCGAGAATTTCGTCGATGTTGTGGTTACGGCAGTACTTGATCAAATCCATCATCAGCGTGTAATTGCTGATCCGGAAATCGCGGAAACGGCCCAGGCCGGTGCGCGCATCCATCAAATAATTCAGCAGCACCCAACCATTTGGCTGAAGAATTTCAGCGCGGCTGAATTGCGCCGAATCGGCCTTGTCGACCGCATCCATCATGTCGTCGGCGATGGTCGGAAACTTGGCTTTGCCGCCGTAGTAGTTGTAAACGACGCGGGCGGCGGATGGCGCATCCGACTCAATAATGTGGTTTTTGCGCTCACCGGTGTTGCGAATGGTTTCCGACAGATGATGGTCGAAAGCGAGGTGGGCGGCGGCGACATAGGGCAGGTTGGTGGTGATGTCGCGCTCGCTGATCTCGATCTTGCCGTCCTGCATGTCTTTCGGGTGGACGAACTTGATGTCGTCGATCAGATTCAGTTCGTTGAGCAGCACGGCGCAGACCAGGCCGTCGAAGTCGCTGCGGGTCACAAGGCGAAATTTCTGGGTCATCAAGGTGTCTCCCTACGTTTGGTTTATGGGCGAATTAAAGCATATTGGCGTTATCGGCGGCGGCTTTTGTCAGGGTCGGAAAGCCTTGCCCTGGCTGGCTCGACAAGTCGGGGATCGCTGCCGCCGCGCTTAGTCGCCGATTGAAATTGCGGCGACCGGACAGGGTGCGATGCAGGCGCCGCAGCCGGTGCATTTGCCTGGATCGATTACGGGCAATGGACTGCCGCCGAGACGAAGCGAAAAGCGAATGGCACGGGTTTCGCAGAAATCTTCGCAGACCCGACACTCGACGCCG
>CAZLPR010000372.1:0-2547 GCA_964561415.1 uncultured Dechloromonas sp.
AAAAAAAGGCCTCTCCCGAGGCCTTCCAGCTCATTTCACTTGAATGAGAGATATAAGGAGGAAAAAAACCGAAACGACCAGAAAAGACATCAATACGACCAACGATATGCCAAAACGGACGTGCTCGTTTTGCTTTTCGCTGGAATTCTTTTTTCCCCCTTTTGCCGAAATCTTTGTTGTTTTCGCCTTTTTTGTTTTTGCTCAGTGCTTGATCAGCGTCCAGACAAATTCGGCACCGGCTGAAAGCAGGTCGATGGCGTCGATGATGCCGACGTTTTCCGGTTCATGTTTTAGGCGTTTCTGGCGCGATTTTTCGCGTTCGCGCATGACGATGGCGTCGGCCAGCGCATCCATGTTGGGGGTTTTACGTTTCACTTCGGCCTGTTGATAGCGGGCCAGCGCCTGTTCGACAGCATCTGGATCGAGGATGGCAATCGGCGAGCGGCAATGGCCGCAGGCATGGTCGCGGCGAATATCGACCGGCGCGCCGCAACCGGTGCAGCGGACGACGCCGATGCGGACGGCCAGTTCGCTGATTTCGGCTGCGGTCAACTGCCGAATAAAGCCTTTTTCGATCATGAACTGGGCGAAGGTGGTGAGTCGGCCGTGCTTCTGCAGGCAGCGGTGGTAGTTGAAGCGGCCGCCAGCCTTGGCTAGATCGAGGCCGTGCAGCAATTTGTCGTTGCAGCGCGGGCAGTTCAGCGCATCGCGTAGCGGCAGGCGCTGGTCGTCGCGGTGTTCGTGAATCAGCTTGAACAGTTCGATGATGCCGCCCGGCGTGATCTGCACGCTTTCAAAATCGTCGAACCAGATGCTGTGGCAGGAAAAGCAGAGGTCGAGTTCGACTTCGCCATGGGTTTGCCGCGCGAAGGTCTGCTGGACCATCGGCTGTCGGCAGGAGGGGCAGGCGGCCGGTTTTTTCACAAGGGACGGATCGTGCCGAGGTTGAGAGTGACGCCCTTCTTCATCTTGCCGATAACGTGCATTTCGCAGGCTTTGCAGTCGAATTTCAGGATCAGTTTCTCGCTGCCATTGACCAGCGTCATCGGGTCCGGCTTCAGGTGTTTGACCTCTTTCGGGCACAGATTGAAGCTGAAGCGCAGGCAATGGCGCGTGATCATCAGCGAGACCATGCCTTTTTCTTCATTGGCTTCGTAGGCGTCGGCAATCAGCTTGACGCCGTGCTTTTCGTAAAACTGGCGGGCCTTGACGTTGAAAACATTGCCGAGATAAGTCAGTTCTTCCTGCGGATAGGGCACCGGATTGGCCGCCGGTTCAGCGCGGGGTGGGCGCTGATAGGCGGCGAGGCGGGCCAGTTCGAGCTTTTCAGTCGCTTCACGACGCAGGGCGTTGATGGCGCCGGTGGGCAGGAACCAGGCTTGCAAGAGCTGTAACTCGACGGGTTTGGCAGCGAACATTGTGTTGCCGAATTTACCCAGTTGCTCGACTAACGTCGCGGTGGCCCGCTCGGCATTTTTGGCAATTTCCTTGGCAAAATTTTCGTTGTTTTTCAGGTTGACCGTAGCACTGATGCCGTCCTCGTCGGTCAGCGTCAGGGCAAAGCCCTCCGGCGTTTCGGCGAACAAGGGCTGGATCGAGACCCGGCGTTCGGCCGATTCCTTTTCCAGCGCGCGTTCAAAGGCCTGGTCGTGATTGCGGAACAGCGTCGCGCCTTCGGTCAGGCCTTCCGGGATGGCGACCGGGAAGAGCTTCCTGCCTTCGGCTCGGTTGATACGAAAGCCGATGACCTCGGCATGAGCATCGTAAAAGCAGACGCCATCACCGTTATTGAAGTCGCTTTCGGCATTGACTGTGAAATAGTTGGGGCCAATTTCGGTGACCTCGCCAATCGCTTCACCGACGAAACCGGCCGCATCAAAGGCGCCGATGTCGTCCTGGCGGTCGTTGGCGAAATAATCGGTGTAACCCCGGTTGTAGGTTTTTTCCGGCTGCGGCGTGAAGGTGTAGGTGCTATGGCCGGACGAGGCGCGGCGGAATTCCGGATGCCCGGTCAGCACTTCATCGAGCAGCGTGCGGTAATGCGCTGTGATGTTCTTGACGTAGGAAAGGTCTTTGTAGCGGCCTTCGATCTTGAAGGAGCTGACCCCGGCCTGGGCCAGCGCCAGCAGGTTGTTGCTCTGGTTGTTGTCCTTCATCGACAGCAGATGCTGGTTTTCGGTGATGGTCTTGCCCTTGTCGTCCACCAGCGTGTAGGGCAGCCGGCAGGCCTGCGAGCATTCGCCGCGGTTGGCGCTGCGCCCGGTGTGGGCATGGCTGATGAAGCACTGGCCGCTGAAGGCGACGCAGAGCGCGCCATGGACGAAATATTCGAGAGCGACATTGGTTTGCGCGGCAATCTCTGCCACTTCCTGCATCGACAACTCACGCGCCAGTACGACCTGCGAGAAACCGGCATCTTCCAGAAACTTAACCTTGGCCGGATTGCGATTGTCGGTCTGCGTGCTGGCGTGCAACTGGATCGGCGGCAGATCCATTTCGAGCAGGCCCATGTCCTGAACGATCAGCGCATCGGCGCCCGACTCGTAA
>CAZLPR010000373.1:0-590 GCA_964561415.1 uncultured Dechloromonas sp.
GTGTGCGCGAGATGCCGTACTGCTCGGCCAGCTTCTGTTCGTCGATCCAGTCGCCGGGTGTCAATTCGTGATTGAAAATGCGCTGACGCAAGCGTTCGGCGACTTCCTGGTAAAGCGCGGTAGGTGCGATTCGGTTCATATTTTCAGTGTGGAATGAATGAGCAAGACAGTGCATTGCCGACTTGCTTCTATAATTATGGATACAGTATTATGCGTTACTTGGTATGTCAAGACGGGTCGAAAAGCGTAGAATTTTGTATTCTGCATTATTGGTCCAAAAACATCGAATAAATGAGGGGTGTGTCATGTCTGAAAACGTTTTTGATTCCAAAAATCTGGATGCTTGGGAAAAGGCCGCTGCCAAGCACTCACCCGGCGGTGATGTCAAAAATCTGAACTGGAACACTCCTGAAGGTCTGGCCGTCAAGCCGCTGTACACCAAGGCGGATATCGAAGGCCTCGAATTTGCCGATACGTTGCCCGGCTTTGCCCCTTACCTGCGCGGCCCGCAGCCGACCATGTATGCGGTTAAACCGTGGACCATTCGCCAATACGCCGGCTTCTCCACCGCCGAAGCCTCCAACGCCTTC
>CAZLPR010000373.1:620-2540 GCA_964561415.1 uncultured Dechloromonas sp.
CGCCGCCGGCGGCCAGGGCGTTTCCGTGGCTTTCGATCTGGCGACGCATCGCGGCTACGATTCCGATCATCCGCGCGTCACCGGCGATGTCGGCAAAGCCGGCGTAGCAATCGACTCCGTTGAAGACATGAAGATCCTCTTCGACAGCATTCCGCTCGATAAGGTTTCCGTCTCAATGACGATGAACGGCGCCGTGCTGCCCATCCTTGCCGGCTACATCGTCGCCGCCGAAGAGCAGGGCGTGCCGCAAGACCAATTGTCCGGCACGATCCAGAACGACATTCTCAAAGAGTTCATGGTGCGGAATACCTATATATATCCGCCCAAGCCGTCGATGAAGATCATCGCCGACATTTTCGGCTACACGGCGCAACACATGCCGAAGTTCAATTCGATCTCGATTTCCGGTTATCACATCCAGGAAGCCGGCGCCAACCAGGCGATCGAACTGGCCTTCACGCTGGCCGACGGCATGGAATACGTCCGCACCGGTGTCGCTTCCGGCATGGACGTCGATACCTTCGCCGGCCGTCTGTCCTTCTTCTGGGCTGTCGGCATGAATTTCTATCTCGAAATCGCCAAGATGCGCGCCGCCCGCCTGTTGTGGCACCGCATCATGACCAAATTCAACGCCAAGAGCCCGAAGTCGATGATGCTGCGCACGCACAGCCAGACTTCCGGCTGGTCGCTGACCGAGCAGGACCCGTACAACAACGTCGTGCGGACCACCATCGAAGCGATGGCGGCGGTTTTCGGCGGCACCCAGTCGCTGCATACCAATGCGCTGGACGAAGCCATCGCTTTGCCGACCGAGTTTTCTTCCCGGATTGCCCGCAACACGCAGCTGATCATTCAGGAAGAAACCCACATCACCAATGTTGTCGATCCGTGGGCCGGTTCCTACATGATGGAAAAGCTCACGCAGGACATGGCCGACAAGGCCTGGGGCATCATCGAGGAAATCGAGGCGATGGGCGGCATGACCAAGGCCGTCGAGTCCGGCTGGGCCAAGATGCAGGTCGAAACTTGCGCCGCCGACAAGCAGGCGCGCATCGACTCCGGCAAGGACGTCATCGTCGGCGTCAATAAATACAAGCTGGCAACGCAGGATGCGATCGATATTCTCGATATCGACAACCATGCCGTGCGTGATTCGCAGATCGCCCGTCTCCAGAAGATTCGCGCCACCCGCGACACTGCCGCGGTTTTGGCCGCATTATCGGCGTTGACCGCAGCCGCCGAATCCGGCGAGGGGAATCTGCTCGATCTCGCCGTCAAGGCCATGCGTCTGCGTGCCTCAGTCGGTGAAATTTCCGATGCGCTGGAAAAGGTCTTCGGCCGTTTCCGCGCCAACAATCAGACCATTTCGGGTGTTTACGGAGGCGTCGTGGAAGGCATGGCAAGCTGGGAAAGCATCAAGGCCGACATCGTCAAGTTTGCCGAAGAAGAAGGCCGCCGGCCGCGCATCATGATCGCCAAGCTCGGCCAGGATGGCCATGACCGCGGCGCCAAGGTGGTTGCCACCGCTTTTGCCGACCTCGGCTTCGATATCGATATGGGACCGCTCTTCCAGACACCGGAAGAAGCGGCGCGTCAGGCCATCGAAAACGACGTGCATGCGATCGGCGTTTCCTCGCTGGCCGCCGGTCACAAGACCTTGCTGCCGGCGCTGGTGCAGGCGCTGAAAGACCAGGGCGCCCATGACATCATCGTTTTCGCTGGCGGCGTGATTCCGGCTCAGGATTACGATTACCTCTATAACGCGGGTGCGAAGGCTATTTTCGGGCCGGGCACGCGGATCGAGGATTCCGCCATCAAGGTGCTGGAAGAAATCCGCAAGGCACGCGGCTAAGTCCTGAATGAATTTGCGCGAGACTCCCTTGGCGGCTCAATCGCTATCGCCGGTCGACCAGACCCTGG
>CAZLPR010000374.1:0-2534 GCA_964561415.1 uncultured Dechloromonas sp.
CAGCGGCAACCCCGGATTAGGCGCTGCGCCGGCCGGCGCGGCCAAGCAAGAGCGGAGTGAGTTTCACGCTGAAACCCGCGCCGTCCCCAGACGGCTCCAGGCAGCGGGTGCTCAGGCGGCTATTCTTGCCATCCGTCGACGGCAGGCTTCGCTGTCTGGTAATTTTTCCATCGACAACGGCCGCTTTATTATCCAAAAATCGCCAAACTGCGCTAAATTAACAAACTTAAAACAATATTAAAAAATTCCATTTGTATTCATCGAATGATCCATCTCCAAGCAACGCCATGCTTTTTCATGAATTAGAAACCTGTTCATGACCCATGGAAATCTAACGCTTCGCTTGTCAGCTTTGGCGGCGCTCATGTGGACCGCCATATTGGGCTTTTCTCTTGCCTGGAACCTGAATCAAGCCCACGACCAGGCGATGTCGATGGCGTATTCCGAAGCGCGCGCCAACCTCAACAAGGACATCACCTTCCGCCGCTGGGGAACGATGCACGGCGGGGTCTATGTGCCGATTACCGAAACCCAGAAATCTGTTCCCTGGCTCGCGCATGTTCCCGGTCGTGACGTGACGACCACGGACGGGCGCCAGCTCACGCTCCTGAACCCCGCCTCAATGCTGCGCCAGATCATGGATACCTATGCCGAGACATACGGGATTCGCGGACGCATCACCGGCCTTAAATATCTGAATCCCGGCAACGCCCCCGACAACTGGGAGCGTCGGCAGCTGGAGGCGTTTACCCGCGGCGAGAAAGAGGAAGTCTGGGAGGTCACCAGCATCGATGACCAGCCCAACCTGCGCTACTTGCGTGCGATGTTCATGGAGACCGGGTGCGACAAATGCCACGGCATTCTCGGCTACAAAACAGGTGATATGCGGGGAGCAACAGGCTTGAATCTGCCGCTTGCCCCCTTTCTGGCCCAGGTTGCCGAATCGCAAGTGCTGCTTGGCATCAGTCACCTGATTATCTGGCTGACCGGACTCGTCGGCATCGTTCTCGGCAGCAGGCTGTCGTTGCGCTGGGACCGAGAGCGGGAAAAAGTCCAGCTCGAATTGCTGCAACATCGCGACCAGCTCGAATCGCAAGTCAAGGAACGCACCTTGGCGCTGTCTGCCGCCAAGGAGGCGGCAGAGGCCGCCAACCGTGCGAAGAGCACCTTCCTGGCCAATATGAGCCACGAATTGCGCACCCCGATGAACGGCATCATGGGCATGGTTGATTTAGCCTTGAAGCGAACCACGGATGACAAAACGAAAGGGCAACTGAGCAAAGCCAAACAGTCGTCACAAATATTGCTGGCCGTGATCAACGACATTCTCGATCTCTCGAAAATTGAAGCCGGGCGGCTGGCTTTGGAAAAGGTCGTGTTCCGGCTGGGTGACGTGGTGGAAAATATCGCCAACCTGATGGCGGAATCGAGCGCCGCCAAAGGGTTGGCGCTGCACATCGACCTCTCGCCGGCGCTGGCCAACCAGATGCTGCTCGGCGACCCGCTGCGTCTCGGACAAATTCTGCTCAATCTGACGGGCAATGCGGTCAAATTTACGACGCAGGGCAATGTCACCATCCGGGTGCAGCCGATTGAAGAAAGCTTGAGCACGGTGCTCTTGCGCTTTGAGATTAACGATACGGGCATCGGCATTTCACACGCCGACCAGCACCGTTTGTTCACCGCCTTTGAGCAGGCGGATAGCTCGATGACCCGGAAGTACGGCGGTTCCGGCCTGGGATTGGCAATCTGCAAGCAGTTGTCGCATCTGATGGATGGCAATATTGGCGTCGAAAGCACGCCAGGCGACGGCAGCACATTCTGGTTTTCTGCCCGATTTGGCAAGATTGACACGCACACGCTACCGCCCGACGCAATGACCGAGTCTGCAAGCAGCGAAAGCCGGTTGAATGCGGAGTTTTGCGGTACGCGCGTGTTGCTGGTCGAGGATGAGCCGATCAATCAGGAGGTTTCGCGTTATCTTCTCGAGGATGCAGGGCTTGTCGTCGATCTGGCCGTGGACGGTTGCGCCGCCGTCGATCTGGCCAAAAATCATCAATACGCATTGATCCTGATGGATATGCAGATGCCGAATATGAATGGCCTCGATGCCACCCGGGCGATTCGCGGCGACTCACTGAATCGACAGACGCCGATTCTCGCGATGACGGCCAATGCCCTGGATGAAGATAGAAAAGTTTGCCTCGATGCCGGCATGGACGACCATATTGGGAAACCCGTCGATCCAGAGCGGCTATTCGACACCTTGCTCAAGTGGCTGACCCAGTCAAGATGAGTTGGGACGGGTCGTCTGTTTGTCGCTTTTTGAGGCGAGCCGGCCGAGTGGCAGCCCCCCGAAAAGAACATGACCGCCGACTTGACGATTGAGCCATGGGTAGTGCCGGCAAACTGATCCCCGGCTGGCTGGCGCACTACCCCAGGGAAAAACTCGGGTCGGATGTCGCGGCCGGCCTCATCGTCACCATTCTGGTCATTCCGCAGAGCCTGGCCTACGCCCTGCTCGCCGGCCTGCC
>CAZLPR010000375.1:0-1835 GCA_964561415.1 uncultured Dechloromonas sp.
GGCGGCGCCGGCAAGTCCTCGCTGACCGACGAGCTGATTCGCCGCTTCCGCCTCGACCAGAACGATGCCGTGAAGATCGGCCTGATCTCGATCGACCCGTCGCGCAAACGCACCGGCGGCGCCCTGCTCGGCGACCGCATCCGGATGAACGCCATCGAGCATCCGAATATTTTCATGCGCTCGCTGGCGACCCGCGATACCGGCTCCGAAATCTCCACGGCTTTGCCGGAAGTGATCGCCGCCTGCAAACTGGCTGGCTTCGATCTGGTCATTGTCGAAACTTCCGGCATCGGCCAGGGCAATGCCGCCATCGTGCCTTTCGTCGATGTCTCGATGTACGTGATGACGCCGGAATTCGGCGCCGCTTCGCAGCTCGAAAAAATCGACATGCTCGACTTCGCCGATTTCGTCGCGATCAACAAATTCGACCGCAAGGGCGCCGAGGATGCGCTGCGCGACGTGCGCAAGCAGTACCAGCGCAACCGTGAATTGTTCGCCCAGTCGTCGGATGAAATGCCGGTCTTCGGCACCCAGGCCGCCCGTTTCAACGATGACGGCGTCACCGCGTTGTATCAGGCGCTGGTTCCGGCCCTCAGCGCAAAGGGGCTGCAGCTCAAGGCCGGCAAGCTGCCCGTCGTCACGGTCAAACAATCATCCAGCCAGCGCGCCATCGTGCCGGCCCAGCGCATGCGCTATCTGGCCGAGATTGCCGAAAGCATCCGCGCCTACCACGCCCATACCGCTGAGCAGGTGAAAATCGCCCGCGAGCGCCAGTCGCTGCGTATTGCCGCCGAGCTTTTCCAGGCTTGCGACAAGTCGACCGCAGACTTCGCCGAAATGCTCACCTGGAAGGACGGCCAGCTCGACCCGAAAGCCCGCAAGCTGCTCGACATGTGGCCGGCGACGGTGGAGGCTTATGCCGGCGACGAATACGTCGTCAAAATCCGCGACAAGGAAATCCGCACCCGGCTGGTCAGCGAGTCCTTGTCCGGCACGAAAATCCGCAAGGTCATCCTGCCCAAGTTCGGCGATGACGGCGAAACGCTGCGCTTCCTGATGAAGGAAAACGTCCCCGGCTCCTTCCCCTTTACCGCCGGCGTTTTCGCTTTCAAGCGCGAGGGTGAAGACCCGACCCGGATGTTCGCCGGCACCAACCGCCGCTTCAAGCGCGTTTCCGAAGGCATGCCGGCCAAGCGCCTGTCCACCGCTTTCGACTCGGTGACGCTGTACGGCTGCGATCCGGACGAGCGGCCGGACATCTACGGCAAGATCGGCAACTCCGGCGTCTCGATTGCCACGGTCGACGACATGAAAGTGGTCTATGGCGGCTTCGACCTCTGCGCCCCGACGACCAGCGTTTCGATGACCATCAACGGCCCGGCGCCGATCATTCTCGCCTGCTATTTCAACACCGCCATCGACGAACAGATTGCCAAATTCAAGGCCGACAACGGCCGCGACCCGACCGAAGACGAAGCGCAGAAAATCCGCGAATGGACGCTGTCCACCGTGCGCGGCACCGTGCAGGCCGATATTTTGAAAGAGGATCAGGGCCAGAACACCTGCATTTTCTCAACCGAATTCGCCCTGAAGATGATGGGCGACATTCAGGAATATTTCGTCCATCACAAGATCCAGAACTTCTACTCGGTGTCGATTTCCGGTTATCACATCGCCGAAGCCGGCGCCAACCCGATTTCGCAACTGGCTTTCACGCTGTCCAACGGCTTCACCTACGTCGAAAGCTACCTGGCGCGCGGCATGCAGATCGACGATTTCGCGCCCAACCTTTCCTTCTTCTTCAGCAACGGCATGGACCCGGAATACACGGTGAT
>CAZLPR010000375.1:1845-2534 GCA_964561415.1 uncultured Dechloromonas sp.
GCGTCGCCCGCCGCATCTGGGCGGTGGCGATGAAGAACAAGTACGGCGCCAATGAGCGTTCGCAAAAGCTGAAGTACCACATCCAGACCTCCGGCCGCTCGCTGCACGCGCAGGAAATGGATTTCAACGACATTCGCACGACGCTGCAGGCGCTGATCGCCATTTACGACAACTGCAACTCGCTGCACACCAACGCCTACGACGAAGCAATCACGACGCCGACCGAGGAAAGCGTGCGCCGGGCGATGGCGATCCAGCTGATCATCAACCGCGAATGGGGCGTGGCGAAAAACGAGAACCCGAATCAGGGCGCTTTCGTCATCGACGAACTGACCGATCTGGTCGAGGAAGCCGTGCTCAAGGAATTCGAAGCGATTTCCAGCCGCGGCGGCGTATTGGGCGCGATGGAAACCGGCTACCAGCGCGGCAAGATTCAGGAAGAGTCGATGTATTACGAGCACAAGAAGCACGACGGCTCTTACCCGATCATCGGCGTCAATACCTTCCTCAATCCGAAAGGCATGGCGCAGCAGGAAATCGAGCTGGCCCGCTCGACCGAGGAAGAAAAGCAGGGGCAGATCAAGCGCCTGCGCGATTTTCAGGCAAAAAACGCGTCGACCGCAGCCGCCATGCTGGAGAAGCTGAAGCAGACGGTGATCGACAACGGCAACGTCTTCGCCGTGCTGGTC
>CAZLPR010000376.1:0-2525 GCA_964561415.1 uncultured Dechloromonas sp.
AGGAGCGCTCGAGAACAACGTTACGGCCTTTAGGACCGAGGGTTACCTTGACGGCATCGGCCAGGATGTTAATGCCTTCGACCATGCGGGCGCGGGCGGAATCACCAAATTTAACTTCTTTTGCAGCCATGTATTTCTCCTGAATTCTTTATGGGATTAGAAGGCGCGGCGCTTAAGCGACGACGACGCCCATGATGTCTTCTTCGCGCATGACCAGCACTTCGTCGCCCGCGACCTTGACGGCCTGGCCGGCATATTTGCCGAAGAGCACGCGATCGCCGACTTTAACGTCGAGCGCGATTTGCTTGCCGCTATCGTCACGCTTGCCCGGGCCGACGGCGAGAACTTCACCTTGATCCGGCTTTTCACCCGCGGAATCAGGAATAACAATACCGGAGGCAGTGGTGCGTTCAGCTTCAACGCGTTTAACGATCACTCGGTCGTGCAAAGGACGGATATTCATAAAGCTAACTCCTAACGATGGGTTCAACAGATTGAAAACTGGCCGGCTCGCCCAATGGCAAACACGGAGTCGGAGCCAAGCAGCGTATTAGCACTCGTCTCCGTTGAGTGCTAATAATAGGGGCGGGGCGAAGCGATTTCAAGGGCCATCCTGAAATGTTTCGCAGGCAGCAAGCTCTCGGCAGTTAGACCCGCCGTAGAGGGTCGCACCCCGCAACTGATTAACGACGGCTGCGGTCAACCGGGTTTTATCGGCCAAAACAACTTCACGACGCGGCACTTTCGGCGCCCCCTGGTTGCTGTCATCATCGGCCCTTCAATCTGGGCGGCACGAGACAAAGCAGCCCATAAGGAGAAACAATGCAGACACCACAAGCCAACAACCCACGCCATGGCATCACGCTGGAAATGATGCTGCAAGCGCTCGTCACGCGCTACGGCTGGGAAACCCTCGGGCGGCAAATCGCCATCCGCTGCTTTACCCACGAGCCGAGCCTCGCCTCCAGCCTGAAATTTCTGCGCCGCACCCCGTGGGCAAGAGAGCGCGTGGAGGCCTTGTATGACGCGCTGGCGAGGGCGAAGACGGACGATGCCTGAGATATTTACGCCGTACTGATTGCCGATTCGACACTTGGCAGATGCACACGGCGGACTGCGGCGCCCTCGATAGTGGCATAATGCTTGGTTTTCGCGGCTTGATTACGCAACTTTCCAGCAAATTCAAGCGGTACCAATCGGCACTCGCCCCCCTCAAAGGTAACCTCTTGGCCAAACCCAACTACCAGTTCGAAAAACGCCAAAAGGATCTGGCAAAGAAGAGCAAGCAGGAAGAAAAACGTCAGCAAAAGCTGGCCAAAAAAGCGGCCGATGAGAGCGATCCATCAACTGCAGCAGTTGATTCAACCACCGTCGGCGAGGCCACTCCGAACGCCTGATTTTGCCGCGCCAGCCCTGGCGCCCCGACGCAAGACCTCAGCACTCAAGCCATTCACTCAAACCCGAGCCGATGATTTGAGTGCCTGTTTTTTTGTAAGCGCAGAATGCTTTGCTGGCAGTCAGGCGCAAGCATTCAGAAAGCATTGCCCGTGATTATTCTCAAAAACGTTACCTTGCGCCGCAGCTCGAAAGTGCTGCTCGACAAGACCTCCGTCACCATCAACCCCGGCGAGAAAGTCGGCCTGGTCGGCCGCAACGGCGCCGGCAAATCGACGCTGTTTGCCTTGCTCAACGGCACGCTGCACGAAGATGGCGGCGACTATTCCATTCCCAAACAATGGCGGATGGGCCAAGTGGCGCAGGACATGCCGGAAACCGAGCAGTCGGCGACCGATTTCGTCATCGACGGCGACGTGACGCTGCTCGCGGCGCGCAACGAGGTGCATGATGCCGAGGCCAGCGACGACGGCATGCGCATGGCCGAAGCCTACATGGCGCTCAACGACGCCGGCGAACACGATGCCGAATCGCGCGCCCAATCCTTGATTCTCGGCCTCGGCTTCAAGGTCGCCGAGCTGAACAATCCGGTCAACAGTTTTTCCGGCGGCTGGCGGATGCGCCTGCAACTGGCCCGCGCCCTGATGTGTCCGTCCGACATTCTGCTCCTCGACGAACCGACCAATCACCTGGACCTGGACGCCCTGGTCTGGCTCGAAGCCTGGCTCAAGCGCTACCCGGGCACGCTGGTGATGATCAGCCATGACCGCGAGTTTCTCGACGCCATCACGCAGGTGACGCTGCATATCGACAATGCCAAGCTGGTCCGTTACGGCGGCAATTACAGCAAATTCGAAGACATGCGCGCCGAACAGATGCTGCTGCAACAGGCGACCATGGCCAAGCAGGCGGAAAAAATCGCCCACCTGCAGTCCTTCATCACCCGCTTCAAGGCCAAGGCGAGCAAGGCCAAGCAGGCGCAGAGCCGGGTCAAGGCGCTCGAGCGCATGGAAAAAATCGCCCCGGTGCTGGCCGATGCCGAATTCACTTTCGAATTCCAGGAACCGCAAAATCTGCCCAACCCGATGCTCTCGATGGTCAACACCGTGATCGGCTACCCGCCGGCAGAA
>CAZLPR010000377.1:0-410 GCA_964561415.1 uncultured Dechloromonas sp.
CCAGCAGCGCCAGCCAGGCCAGGGCGCGCTGGGTGACGTCGGGCAGTTGCGCCGGGGTCAGGATCAGTTCGGACAGCGCCCATAGGAGGCCGGCCGGAATGCCCCAGAGCAGCAGGGTGTGGCGCTCGATGCGCAGGTTGCGGTGGCCGGCGGCGAGCATGGCGTGGATGGCATCAAGTTGGTGGGCGGGTACGGTCATGGCATTCCGTTTGAGTAACTCTGTGCCGCAGAGTTTATTACTCTGAATTGCAGAGTGTCAACGGATTTATGCGTTTGTGTTCAGTAGGAGCGGCGCAGGTCCATCCCGGCATAGAGGCCGGCGGCCTGCTCGGCGTAGCCGTTGAACATCAGCGTGTTGCGGCGGAAGAATTCGCCGAGCGCACTAAGGGGCGCTCTTTATGTCAAACGTC
>CAZLPR010000377.1:420-1251 GCA_964561415.1 uncultured Dechloromonas sp.
GCCTGCTCCGGTATCCCTGACACTCAGTGAGAAATATTCTCCATCGCTTTCAACAAGAATAGTCAGGCTGCCGGGTCCGGGCCCGATGGCAGCGCTGGCATATTGCCGACCCGAAACTTGCGTAGGAGGAAAACATGAATATTCTGAAAATGGCGATTGCATCCATGTTGTTCATGATCGCCGCGACTATTGCCCCAATGGCAAACGCCCAACAAGAAGGGGCTACCCAGCCGCTTTACGAGCGATTGGGCGGCCTGAACGGCATCACTGTCGTGGTCGACGACTTTATCAACCGGTTGGTGGCGAATAAGCAGTTGAACAGAAATCCGGCCATTAACGCCGGCCGGAAAAGTTCCCCGCCGCCTTACCTTAAATTCCAGGTATCGCAACTGGTCTGCGAGTTGTCCGGCGGACCGTGCAAATACACCGGAAAGACGATGAAGGAATCGCATGCGCATTTGAATATCAGCGAGAAAGAGTGGGACGTGATGGCCAGGGAGTTCGAGAAATCCCTGAACAAATTCAAGGTTCCGGCGGCCGAGCAGAAGGAATTGTTCGATATGGTGGGCAAAACGAAGACTGACATCGTCGTCAGGAAATAGGCGCCAACCAGACCATGCAGAGCACCGGCGGCGCCGAATGGGCGCGCCGGTTGCCTTAACTGCAATTCAACCGGTTGGATTTTTTTGCCCACTTAAACGGGCCAAAAGGGCCGGGCACGATTAACTGGCTAAAGCTGCCCTTTTGTAAGCAAGGCCAAAGGGGGCTGAGCGTTCGTCGTGATCGGCAGTATATGCTGGCGGCGTCGGCCGCTGCCTACCGAATCCCCCG
>CAZLPR010000377.1:1281-2519 GCA_964561415.1 uncultured Dechloromonas sp.
TTTTCCCGGGGATACACGTTTCGGTAGCCATCGCATGCATTTGTCGGAAATCGTGGTCTGTCGCTTGGCACGTGCGTCAGTATCACGATCTCTCGGACGACTCCTTTTACATGTCCATCTGCAGCGACACGAGGGCGGCGCGGCCCGGTGCCGGCATTCGGCCCTGGCTGAAGTCGACGCCACGGAAGTAGTAATCCCGGTCGAACAGGTTGTTGATCGCCAGTCCTGCCTTCATTTTTGTGCCGTTCCAGCTGAAGTCACGGGTGACTTGCGCGTTCCACACCGAATAGGACGGGATTCTTCCCACTGAGCCGGATGCATTTTCGGCAACCGTATTGGCGCCGTCGGAGAATGCCGCGCTCTGGTAGAGGCCGTTCACATTCCAGTTCCAGGCACCGCTGCGGTAATTGGTCTGCAGGTTGACCTGGTGTTGCGGCGCCAGCGGCAGTTCGTTGCCCTCGAACTGGCCGGAAAGCTGCTCGGTGTCGACATAGGTGTATGCGGCCCTGAATTCGAGTCCGCTGACGCGCACCGGCCGCCATGCGAGTTCGGTTTCGATACCCTGGTGGCGTGCTTTGCCGAGGTTACGGAAAGCGCCCTCGGCGGCGACATATTCGAGCTTGTTGTCGAAGTCGAAGCGGAAGGCGGTGAGCCCGGTATCGATACTCCGCGTCGGGCTCAGGCGCACGCCTGCTTCATAGTTCTTCGCGTGCTCGGCAGCCAGATTCGCGCCGCCGTAGGTGACTTGCGTGAACTGCACGGGACGCAGGGATTTGTGGAAATTGGCGAAGAGGAGCAGGGCATCGCTTGCCTGGTAGCCGACGTCCACGCCGGGCAGCCAATCGCGGCTGGTGTTGTTCCCTTCCTGCCCGTTCTTGTTGTCTCGACGGTAGGAGTCGATCTGCTCGTAACGGATGCCGGGTGTGACCTTCAGCTTGTCGTCGAACAGGGAAAAAGTATCGCTCACGTAGGCTGCGGCGGCATCGTTCTCGAAGCGCCAGTCGCGCGCGACAGCGAAGGCGTTTGTCGCGACGTTGCGCGAGTTGACCAAATAGTCGACCTCTTCGTGCATGTAGCGCGCGCCAATCGCAATCTTCTGCTTGATGCCGCCGTCGATGTTGAACGTGAAGCGGGGCTCGCTGCCGTAGACCCAGAACTCCCGAGGCGCCGACATTTCGAGTGTCGACGGGGTATCGGCGTTGCTCGAGTTGCCGAAGAAGAACTCGCGGTTGCTGCGG
>CAZLPR010000378.1:0-2510 GCA_964561415.1 uncultured Dechloromonas sp.
GCGCCGAGAAAGCCGGTGAGCAGGGCGGCGAAACCGACCACGCTCCACAGCGCCTGGCGGAAGGATTGCATGAAGTGGGCGTGGTGGGAGAGGTCGAGGGAAACGGCGACGACGAGCGGCGGCAGTTGCTCAACGCCGGTGCCGACGCGGGCTGCAATGACGCGATAGGGGCGTTGCGCGGCATCGTTCCAGCGGGCGGGATGCTGGGGGTGTGCGCCGGCAGTGACCAGTAAATTGGGCGGAAAAGTCGCGCCTTCTGTCTTGTAAAGCGTCTCGCCATCGGCTTTCATCACGAGCACGGCCAAGCCGTGGTGGCCGACCAGCGCATCCTCCAGATGCTGTGGTAGCGCCTCAAGCGCCGCCGGCGAATGGGTTTTTCCCAGGGTGTGATGCAGGAGTTCGAGTTTGCCGTCGAGCTGTTCTCTATCCAGTTCTTCAAAGTGGCGCTCGACGAGCGAGGCGATCAACAATCCGAGCAGGAGCAAGACTGCGCTCGACACTGAAGCGAAGAGCAAAGTCAGGCGGAAGGTGACGGATTTTGTGCCCGGCAGCTTCATTCGCCGGCCTCCAGCACATAACCCATGCCGCGCACGGTGCGGATCAGTTTGAGCTCGAAATCGTCATCCATTTTGGCGCGCAGGCGGCGGATGGCGACTTCGATGACATTGGTGTCGCTATCGAAATTCATGTCCCAAATCTGCGAGGCAATCAGCGAGCGGGGCAGCACTTCCCCCTGCCGGCGCAGCAGCAGTTCGAGCAGCGAAAACTCTTTCGAAGTCAGGTCAATTCTTTTGCCGGCCCGGCTGACGCGACGCCGCATCAAGTCGAGCTCAAGATCGGCCGCGCTTAATACGTCCGGCTCCTTGGCCTTGCCGCCGCGGCGCAATAAGGTGCGCACTCGGGCCAGCAGTTCGGCGAAAGCGAAGGGCTTGACCAGATAGTCGTCGGCGCCGAGTTCCAGGCCATGCACCCGGTCGTTCGAGCGATGGTGCTGGCGGACCGAACCCTATTCGTTGCCGGCCCGGCGGATGCCTTGTAAAACCTGCCAGCCATCGATGCCGGGCAGCATGACGTCGAGAATCGCCAGATCGTAAGCTTCCGTCAGCGCCAGATGCAGGCCGTCCAGCCCGTTGCGCGCCAGATCGACGACAAAGCCGGCTTCGCTCAAGCCCTGTTTCAGGTAATCCCCGGTTTTTGCTTCGTCTTCGACGACAAGAATTTTCATGCTGGCTTCCCGTAATGCATTGGTTTTTTTACCAAGATTACCCGATCAAGGATTCAAGGGCAGGCTCCCGAACCGGTTTGGGGGGGATTCTTACAAAAATGTAATCTACCGGTCAGGCTTGCGTCGGGAACTTGCCGTCAAAATCCGCCTCTCCGAACGCACAGGACTATCGATCATGACCTCTCTGAAATCCACCTTCCGTCCCTTGTTTCTTGCCGCATTTTTGGCGGCGGGCATGGCCTCGGCGCAGTCGGCAGACGGTGTCGACGTCTATAAAAGCCCCTATTGCGGCTGCTGCGGCAAGTGGGTGGAACACCTGCGGCAAGCTGGCTTTGTCGTCCATACGCATGATGTCAACGATGTGCCGGCCACCCGTCAGCAACTCGGCATGCCGGAGCGCCTTGGCTCCTGCCACACCGCGAAAATTGGCAACTACCTGATTGAAGGCCATGTGCCGGCCAGCGACGTGAAACGCCTGCTCGCCGAAAAACCGCAAGCCATCGGCCTGGCTGTGCCGTCCATGCCGCCCGGTTCGCCGGGTATGGAAAGCCCGCATCCGGTCGCTTACGACACGCTGCTCGTCAAGGCTGACGGCAAGACCAGCGTTTTTGCCCAGCATTAATTTTTAACCCCTTGACCATCGCTTAACAGGGAACTCCCATGAAAACTGTAATCACCGCCACTGCCATCGCCTTCTTTGCCCTCGCCAATACGCCCGCCCTGGCTCAATCCGGCCATGCCGGCATGCATCACGGGGCGAGCCACGATGCCGGCATGCCGATGGCGAACATAAAAATGTCGAATGGCACGGTCAAGAAACTGGATGCCGCCGCCGGCAAGATCACCATCGCGCATGGCCCGCTGGAAAATCTCAGCATGCCGGCGATGACGATGATCTTCAATGTGCCGGACAAGGCGGCGCTCAAAGCCATCAAGCCGGGCGACAAGATTAATTTTGTCGCGGCCAATGCGGTGGGTGGCATGGCCGTTACCCAGCTCGAACTCGCCAAATAAACACGCCGGAGACTGCATTGATGAAAGCCTTGCCGAAACAACCGGCCATTCAACCGTGGCGTCTGGCCGTCATTGCAGTCTCGCTTGCATTTTTTGGTTCGACCGGAAGGGCGGCCGGCGACCCGCCGGGAGAAAACGTCGAGCAACTGCTCGCCTACGCCCGCGAGCACAATCCCGATTTGCGCGTCCGCCGGCTCGCTGCCGACGCCCTGCGCGAACGCGTGGTGCCGGCTGCGGCGCTGCCCGACCCGGGCTTTCAGGTCGAGTTGAT
>CAZLPR010000379.1:0-2507 GCA_964561415.1 uncultured Dechloromonas sp.
GACAACGAGCGCGGCCTCGACCACGGCGCCTGGGTGCCGCTGCGCCTGATGTTCCCGGAAGCCGATGTGCCGGTGATTCCGCTTTCCATTCAGAGCCATGCCGGGCCGGGGCAGGCTTATTTGCTCGGCCGGGCGCTGGCCCCCCTGGCGGCCAAAGGCATTCTGGTGATCGCCTCCGGCAACCTGACGCACAACCTGCGCGACTACCAGCAGGCCGCGCGCAATGGCGGACAAACGCCGGCTTATGTGCGCCAATTCACTGACTGGCTGGCGCAGCGCTTGCAGGCTCACGACCTTGCCGCCCTGCTCGACTACCGCACGCAAGCCCCTGGCGCCGTGCAGGCCCACCCGAGCGATGAACATTTATTACCCTTGTTTGCCGCATTGGGTGCAGGCGGCGAGCAAGCCGAGGTTGAACGCTTTCATGCCGGTATCGATGATTACGTCATCGCCATGGATGCCTATGCATTTTTGCCCGAAAACGGAGGTCGACCGTGAGCGCCAGCTACACCGCCACTGCCAAAACCCTGCACTGGCTGATGGCTGTACTCTTTTTCGGCCTGCTCGCCCTGGGCATCTACATGCATGACCTGCCGTTGTCGCCACAAAAGCTACAACTTTATTCGTGGCACAAATGGGCCGGCGTCAGCGCTTTTCTGCTCGTCTGGCTGCGCCTCTTCTGGCGCGTCACGCACCGCCCGCCCGCCTTGCCGGCGAGCATGCCGAAGCGCCTGCAATGGGCCGCCCACGCCGGCCACCTGCTGCTTTACGGGCTGATGATCGTCATCCCACTCTCCGGCTGGCTGATGAGTTCCGCCAAAGGCTTCCAGACCGTCTGGTTCGGCGTGCTGCCGATCCCCGATCTGCTGGAAAAGAACAAGGAATTGGGCGATCTGCTGCAAACCGTGCACAAGGTTCTCAATTTGCTCTTCATCGCAAGCATCGCCGGCCACATCGGCGCCGCCCTGAAACATCACTTCATCGACAAGGACGACATCCTGACCCGCATGTTGCCTAGCCATCACACGGAGAAATGAACATGAAACATTTAGCCATCGCCCTCGCCTGCATACTGCCGTTCGCCGCCCACGCCGTTGAATACAACCAGGTGCGGGCCGACCAGAGCGCGATCAATTTTGTTTATAAACAGATGGGTGTTGCGGTCGACGGCAAATTCAGCCGATTTTCCAGCCAGCTTAATTTCGACCCGGCCAAGCCCACTGCCGCCAAAGCAAGTTTCGATGTCGAACTGGCCAGCGTCGATACCGGCGCAGCGGAAGGCGACGAGGAAGTCGCCGGCAAACCCTGGTTCAACACCAAGGCATTCCCCAGCGCCCGTTTTGTTTCCGGCAGCGTCAAGGCGCTCGGCGGCAATCGTTATGAAGTCGCCGGCCAGCTGAGCATCAAGGGCAAGACGCAGGAGATCGTCGTTCCCGCCACCTTCACGACGCAGGGCAAAAACGCTGTCTTTGCGGGCAGCTTCAATATCCGCCGCGCCGACTTTTCGATCGGCGAAGGCGCCTGGGCCAAATTCGATATCGTCGCCAACGACGTCCTGATCAAATTCCGTATCACCGCAGCAAGCAAGTAACCCCAACCCCACCGGAGAATCACCATGCAAAAACTGAGCAAACTCACCGCCGCCCTCATCCTCGCCGCCGCCGTTGCCGCCCCCGCGCTGGCCGCGCCGGAAACTTTTGTCGTCGATGGCACGCACACCTTCCCGCGCTTCTCGTACAGCCATTTCGGCTATTCGACCCAGCTCAGCCGTTTCAACAAAACAACCGGCAAGGTCGTCCTCGACAAGGCTGCGAAGACGGCTGCGGTCGACATCGAAATTGACACGAAATCCGTCGATACCGGCTACGCCACTTTCAACGAACACATTCAGGGGGAAGATTTCCTCGACACCGCCAAATACCCGACCGCCACCTTCAAATCGAGCAAGGTTGTCTTCGACGGCGACAAGCCGGTAGCCATCGAAGGTCAGCTCACCCTGAAGGGCGTCACCAAACCGGTGACCCTGACCGTGACCTCCTTCAAGGCCATGCCACACCCGATGACGAAAAAAGAGGCGATCGGCGCCAACGCCTGGACGCTGGTCAAGCGTTCCGAGTTCAACGCCGGCAAATACGCCCCCAACGTCGGCGACGAAGTCCGCATCGACATCGCCATCGAAGCCATGAAGCCCTGAACGCCACACCGGCCCAAGGAGCCCCGCCCATGCTGACCGTTCGCAAATCCGCAGATCGCGGCTACGCCGACCACGGCTGGCTGCAAAGCTATCACTCGTTTTCGTTCGCCGATTATTACGATCCGGCGCACATGGGCTGGGGCAACCTGCGCGTCATCAACGATGACCTGATTGCGCCAGGCGGCGGTTTTGGCAAGCACGGCCACCGCGACATGGAGATCGTCACCTATGTCACCACCGGCGCCCTGGCGCATCAGGACAGCATGGGCAACGGCACGACCATTCCGCCCGGCGACGTGCAGCGCATGAGCGC